>JAKPRU010000900.1 GCA_029557025.1 Candidatus Omnitrophota bacterium
AATGCGGTCTTTCCCTCGGCTTTCTTGCCGCTCTCTTTGATACTCGTACAGCCGGGAACATCGACCGCAACCGGCTTTGCCAGCCAGAGATGTTTTCCCGCCTCGACAGCGGCCACTGCCTGTTCCGGGTGAAAATAGGGCGGTGTCGTAACCACAACCGCGTCAATGCCTGAATTCAGAACCTGGCGGTAACTTTGCAGGCCACGGAAGACTTTCGGATGATCGTCCGGAAACCTTTCCTGAAAGAAATCCATTCGATCCTGGAAATAATCGCAAATCGAAATCAATTGAACATCATCCGGGGTGTTCTGTCGAAATTTCTTCCACACAAAGACTCCCCGGCCTCCTGTGCCGATGATCCCAAAGGTGATTCTTGAATTGGCCGAACTGCCGAATACTGTTTCCGGCTTTGCCAACACCAGACCCGCCGTCCCGGCCGACACCGTGGCAAGAAAGGATCTCCGATTGCTTTGCGTTACGACTGTTGTGTCCATCTGCCTATCCTTCCGATCTCTTATGATGATTTTTATGCTGATCTCCGCCTCGCTCTCACCTTGTATAGACCGGAAACACGGGTGACAGATTTTTCATCGCAACGACAGGGAACCTTTTTCCTTCCGTTGTTCCCTGTTCGCAGAAACAAATCCAGTTAGACCAGGTTATTCCCTGCCTTTGACCCCGACAAAATGCTGGGTCCTGTCGCGGAACAGGATATTGAACGTTGTCAATGACCCGTATATCCCGGTGATGTACTGCTGCAAGTTGACTTTGTCGGCATCATCCAGTTTCGGGTGCTGATTGATCTTCTGCTCCAGGACCCGCAATCGGTCACGAACCATAACGATCTTATGAAAAAACACCTCGATGGGAACTTCCTTGGCCTGGAGAGACTTGTCCCGTGGCTGCAAAATCAATGTCCCACCGATCCAGCGGTCACCGAGAGGATAGTATCCCAAATCCAGTTCTTCTTGAATTACTTCCCGAAGAGCGTCCTTGATTTCTTCCACATCCATCCGTAGTACCCTCATTCTCTGTTGGAAAACTTAACGATGTTGCTGCTGAGAAACCAGCGTATCTATTGTAGCGCAGTGCGGCCGACAGTCAGGGGATCGGTCGTAAGTTCTCCTGAGAGAGATCGCGTTTTCGATGAGATTTCTCCCTTCAGTCGAAATGACAGACCTAATGTCATTCCGAACGAATGTGAGGAATCTCGGCAGATCCTGAGATCGCCACGTCGCAGCCCTTCGCAGACTCCGGGCTGCTGCCCCTAAGAAAGCTCGCCCATCGACAGGCGCGGAGGCCTGTCCCACCAGTAGGCCAGGCGTCCCTGCCTGGCATCTACCAGTAGGCCAGGCGTCCCTGCCTGGCAGCTACCAGTAGGCCAGGCGTCTCTGCCTGGTATCTACCTTGCGAAGATTCCTCTGGACTTGTCATTGTCGGACGCTGCGTCTAATCTTCTGCAATGCAGTTCGGAACACAAAACGCGGAAGATGAAATAAGAGGTTCTGATGGTCGAAAAAAGCCTGGATCGTAAATTGGCGGAGATCCATGCCAATCCCAATTCAAAAACGTTCATTCTGGCGGATGCGAAGGATGCGGATATGGCGTTCGGGATTCGGTCCGGCGGTGTTTCACCGGAATCGTATCATGGCGAGCTGCGTTTTCGGAGCATAGCGGAATACCGGGAAATGATGCGTGAGGTGACTCGTCAGGCAGCCGTGGACATCATGCTGATGTCGGCAAGCAGCAACGAAATCCTGACCATCCGGGAACGACTGTTCGACAATTCCCCTGTGACCCCGGCGGTGCGTACAAACGACACGACAGACATTCATATTGCCCGTCACGGCATTTATGTCAACGAGTTCTCACGCCCGTTCCGAACCACAACTATCGACCACGCGCAATGCGGGAAATACGAGTGCGCTCCCTCGGAACGTGGAATGGGAGCGAACCTTGGCCTGTATTCGGTAACCTTCAATAATCATCACGAGCGGGATTTGGAAACTCTCAAGGCCTTCAAAGAATTTCGCCTCGAAGCGGAAGAAAAGGGATTCCGCTATTTCCTGGAGATTTTCGATCCGAATGTGGATATCGGCCTGTCTCCCGACAAAATTGGAGAGTTTGTCAATGACATGATTACGAGAACCCTGGCGGGGGTAACCGAAGCCGGACGTCCGCTGTTTCTCAAAATGGTGTATCACGGCCCGAAAGCGATGGAGGAATTGGTCCATTACGATCCTCGCCTGATTGTGGGGATTTTGGGCGGCTCGGCGGGAACGACTTATGATGCGTTTAAGTTGATTCACGAAGCCCAGAAGTACGGTGCGCGTGTCGCTCTGTTCGGCAGGAAAATCAATAATGCGGAGCATCAATTGGCTTTCGTGCGATTCTTGCGCCTGATTGTGGATGGGGCGATCTCACCGGAGGAGGCCGTGCCGGCCTACCACGCCGTCCTTCAGGGAATGGGAATCAAGCCCCGCCGGTCTTTGGAAGACGATTCGGCGCTGACATCGGGTATCATGAGCTATGGCGGGTC
Source organism: Candidatus Omnitrophota bacterium (assembly GCA_029557025.1). Taxonomy (GTDB): domain Bacteria; phylum Hinthialibacterota; class Hinthialibacteria; order Hinthialibacterales; family JAKPRU01; genus JAKPRU01. The sequence goes on from JAKPRU010000900.1 coordinate 2,540, forward strand.
CGGGACCGCTATTATCGATATGAGTCGTCGAGCGGGAGCGGTTGGAGAGAAAACGGCCTCTGTGAGTACAGCCACCTCGGTCGGAACTCCCTCGCGAGCGCCTTCACCGAGTGCGGAACCGGATTGGAGTCGGATGACCCCACAAGAGAAACTGGCCTACAATCAAAGGGAACGGGACCGGATTTTCGGCTGACTCCTCAGAAGAGAAGGACGCGATCAGACAGATTGGCGTTCCATGGACTTACCGGAGCCACCCTCCGCAGTTCCGGTTCGGCGCGTGCTCTCTGGGGGTTGACCGGCAGCCGCGCCTCGTGCCCCGCAATTTTGGCAAACCCACGTATTGTCGATCCGTGTGAACATCCATAATCCGAGCATCACGGTTGGAATCCCGATCACGATGGAAAGAAAAAATCCCAGGCATCCCAGCAAAATGGTCAAAACCACTCCACAGGTTGTAATGCCGAGTGAAAGAAACGGGTTGAATCGCTGAATCCGCATTTCCACCACCAGCGCGCCACATTGCGCACAGGGGGGAAGTTCCTCCGAATCATGCTTCTTCCGGGGTGTGGAA
>JAKPRU010000902.1 GCA_029557025.1 Candidatus Omnitrophota bacterium
CGCAGCTTCCGGCTCCACCGTGTACAGCCGTCCCGCAACGGCCATAATCATCTTGAAGGCGAAATGTGTAAGTTAGAGATTCCAAATTGTTCCATAAGCTGGCGAATCCGGTCCGTTTCACCGCCGGGTTCTGCATGGGGAAGGATGGCCCGGTCCGCCAGAGCCGCAATCATTTCATTCCGCTTCTGCGCCGATTGGACGGTCGGACGATTCGGAGACTTCTCAAACGGGGATAGAATCAACAACAAACCGGCCTCCAGGTGACTCCGCCATTCTTTGGGAATCCGCATTCCTGCAATCGCGCGGGCGGGGCAGAGAATGATCGGCGAACGCCCGCGCAACAGAATCCGAAGGCATTCTTCCTCCATGGAGGAATGAAAGCCGCTGATTACCGTGTTGCCTTCATCCCGCAACCGCCGGACAAGATCGAAGGTCCGCAGAATCACATTCCCGGGACATTTCTTCGAGCAGAGAAGCGCGGTCAGCGGGCGTTGGAGAAGATCAGGATTCCCGCGAGCAACGAGAATCCCCGGCGCTTCCTCTCCGAGACGCTCCCGAAGATGGAGAGGGTAAGCCGAATGGCCGATTGGGATATGGGAGAGGGAATTACGGTTCATAAGCCTATTCAAGCATTCACATTATAGACCGTAATCGCGCGGGTGAATCGGATAATAAGCACATGACGCAGACCAGGGAAGGGGAAAATGGATGCAAGCCACCGCAAGCGAGAAATCCGAGACGGTGTCTCGGAAATCAGGGTCAATCCTTCCCGCTTGGCAACGAGAAAGCAGAGGCGATCTTGAAAGGATGTCGGTCCGGGTGAACTCACTGCTCGGAATCCGTCCTGCAATTCCGGCTCAATGATGCAAAGGCCAAGTTCGACCAGTTCATTCTCGTTCTCAATGCGCTTTCGAACTTCTGTCACAACCGGACCGATAACATGCACGGGGCCGATACATTCAGAGCTGAGTTTCAGAACGGAACGATCCGTTTTCAGGAAGTCGATCAGGACGCAAGCGTCCATGAGGAGTCCGGCGGGGCGTGTCATAGAACCCGCCTCCAGTCATCCAGGAG
>JAKPRU010000949.1 GCA_029557025.1 Candidatus Omnitrophota bacterium
GTTGTTTGTGATGGTCAGTGATGAAGAAGAACAGTATATCCCATAGTTGCTGCCGTTGCGGATGGTGAAACCGTCGATACGGGTTGCAGTCGTGGCTCCCGATGGCGAAGTGACCACGTTGCCGGCCTGGTTGCCGTCGAGGATGGTGACGTTGGTCGTCCAGTTCCGCTGGGACAATTCGGTTTCGCTGCCTGCAAAACCGCCATATAGAGCGGTTTCGGCTTTGAGGGTGATTTTCTCGACATACGTGCCCTTGGCGACCCAGATCTGGTCGCCGGATGCGGCGGCCGTGATTGCGGACGAGATGGTCTTGAAGGCGTCGGTCCAACTGGATCCGTTGTTGACGCCGGTGGCGGCGGCGTTTACGTAGATCGTGGCGGCTGTGGCCGGTCGAGCGATTGCTGAAATCAGGATAATCAGGAGAAGGCTGGTCATGCCAAGCCGTGATGTTGCCCTGAACGCTGAATATCGATTCCCTGATACCTGCTTCATGTCGTTCTCCGGTGGAATGGGATAATATTCTAAATACTTTCCCACTCGCTTTTTTTTGATGGGTATTACGAAAGGGTGGAATCAAATCACATGTCGTTGCTTCGCGACCCCAATCGCATACAGAGACATTCTTACAGAACGTATGTCCGAATGCAAGAGAAAAATGATATGGATGAGAGATAAGTGATTAAAGATGAGGGATGAGTGACAAAAGATGAAGGATGAGAGATCACACCTCGACAAGCTCGGGACAGGTGATCTCGTCTCGCGGTGGGTTTGGTGGGTTCGTTTATCCTGACAGTCAGCAAGGCAGCGAGGCAGCAAGTGAGCCGGGGGGCCGGGGTTATGGCGGAATGACGTATAGGCTCGGTGGGTTCGTTCTGTTTTTTTTATGTTGCGGGGTCCGGGGACTGGGGCGGGAGCGATGAACCTTTGTCTGAAGACAGGGATACAGGATTTCAGATTTGAGATTTTAGAAGGGCAGACGCTGGAGCGTCCGACGGCGGGGATGCTGGATTTCGGATTTAAGATTTCAGAAGGGTGGCCGCCGGATTCGTTTGGTGTGGAGTGGTAGGCGATGGACTTCATGTTTGTTCCGGCGGACATTGGATCATCCCTTCAACCCCATATCACACGCTGCGTTTCGCTTGCGTGGCGCTCTTCAAATACGCACCATTGTCGGGTACACTATCGGATTACGATTCCCTGCCATTGCAAGGGTGTTAT
>JAKPRU010000952.1 GCA_029557025.1 Candidatus Omnitrophota bacterium
AGACCATAGCCGATACGCTTGTATTGGAGTCCCATTTCATATTAGGACCGGATGCCTCCATGTTCGACGCAGCGCAGGCTGTCTATGAAGCCGACCGGATTCTGTATGGCGGCTTACATCTGCAGGAAATTTTCAATATCTTCGATCAGCGCGGACTGGCCGCATCGACCTTGTCCATCGCACATATCAGCGTGCTTGCGGGGGAATCGGTAGTCGTTCCTTACCAACAATTCATTCTGGGAAGCCCGGCGCAATTTCGATGGGAACAGATTTCCGGGCCGTCCGCATTGAATTATTCGGTAACCAATGACTCTCTTTCGTTTATCGCTCCCGAACCGCCCGCTGGCGCTCTCATGTCGGATTTGGTCTTCCGCTTGTTTGCGGAGCGGAACGGAAACATTGTATCCTACAGCGACCTTACTGTGACCGTTTTTGGAGACGGTGTGCTGTTCGATGTTCCCGACAATCCTGTTTCGATTCCGGATAATTACGAACGAGGAATCTCCCGAACCGTCTATTTCTCCGGAACCGGGCCGATTACCCAGATTTTGCTGTATGTGGATGTGGACCATACTTACCGGGGCGATCTTCGAGTCGAATTAACCTCCCCAATGGGAACTCACTGCACCCTGATCTCGGCATCCTCCAAACCCGGCAGGGATTTGGAGATTCTCCTTTACGCAAACAAAACAACCACCAACCTCACGGAAATCCGCTCGTTTCTGGGCGAGGAGGCGCACGGTTCCTGGAAGATCACAATTGTCGACACAGCCGCCTCGGATACAGGAAATCTGAAACGCTGGGCGCTGGGTATCGTGACAGCGGATTCCGTAGACCCGTCGCCATATCCCATCCGATTCCGAAGTGACAATGCTTTGTATCGAGAAGAGTTCGAGCGTACACGGCTCGAAGACATCGGGTACATCGCCCATCCGGGCGGCCTCGATGGAACATCTCCCGGCGGAACGGCTGCCTTGAACACACCCGGTTGGGCGGACCCCTCCGGCATTACGGGCAGCAGCCTCGTTCTGACCGCCGATCCGGGCGAAGTCGTTACCGTTGTCCTGGACTCGGCAAAGCCCGTCCGGGCGGATACAGACGTCTTTCTTTCCGTCCGGGTAACCGCTTCCGGTCCCGGAGCCTGCGTGGTTGCCGGCTTAGTCGAACAAACATTCGACGGCAGCATTGGCTATCTGTCACACATCGATAGCGAAGTCTATCAGGGCGCCTGGTCAACCATCCACGCCTGTTTTATGCCCCGGTCCGGCGGTGTACTGCCGATTCTTCAGATTGCCAATTCCTCGGGAACCCGGACGGTCTCTGTGGCGTTCGATGATCTGACGATCTATCCCGTAACAATTACGGATGAATAAGAGAGACAGGAAACGCCATTTTTCATCATCATTCCGGGCAAAGCCCGGAATCCAAGGTCAATCCCGCGTCATTGCGCTACGGATCGCTTGGGCCGTCCCATAAAGGCTGCCACGGTCAGACCGAGGGCACAGATCGTAAACACGATCCCGTTCGGTGTGCGGACGGTCCACTCCGCCCAGGGCCACGGATAATGGAAGAACGCAAAATTGAGGAAGAAATACAACCACGTATTCAGCAACAGCACAGGACGCGTGAACCCGAATCCAACCTGTCCCGCCTTCCCTTTTTGAGCAAACCAGACAGACGCGGCCAGGGCAATGAGTAACGGAATAATCAAGTAGACAGTCCACCCCAACGTCGGGTCAACCACCGGTCTGTCATATACAAGCTCCTTGATCGTTTTCCCGGTAATGGGTACAAGCGTCACCGGCAGAACCAGGAAATACGGCCACCACCGCCCGCCGACAATTGCGGCCATTGGAATGATTCCCATGACAAGGCCGAATCCATACAACCGCTCCAGTACTCCAAGTCCGAGGAACTCCGCGCCGACCAAGAAGGCCACATGAACGGCAAACAGGGTCCACTCGATGCCGGATGGAATCACGTCCTTTTCCACGTCGGGATATGGCCGAATGTGTTTTCGATTGAGCCAGAGGCCAAGTCCGAGTGAAGCACCCATCGTGGCGCCGAATGTGGTTTCCATCCAATTCCACCAATTCATGCAAGGATCGAGCGTTACCCACAATCCCTCTTTAAATAAGTCCAGGTTCCAGGCATGGTATGCTTGGAGAGATTGCCCGAGCGGAAACCCGATGGCGCCGCCCAGTATCCCCCAGAAAGCGAGATTCCGTGCCAGGCGGTCCTTTTGAAACCAGCTGACATAGGCAATCGCCAGCAGAAGAGCAAGCCACAGTCCGCCCCAACACTCGCGACGCGGCAGCAAGTCGGCCTTATCCGGCTGCCAATACCAATCGCCCGAAAAATAAATCCGGGGAAGGATTCTATGGTCAGGGTCAAAGGGATTGTTAAATATCTCGATGCCGATGTAACAGGCGCCAAGCAAGGCAAACATCAGCAGCAGCATATCGCGAAAACGATACCGGATCCCGCCAAGCCCCATGCCCAGAAAAACTCCTGCGAAACCGATCCAGACTGCGCCCTTGATCGACAGCCCCAGCATTCCCCAGCGCAACGCCGCCCAGTTGCCGACCAGGCCGGCATCATGGGTCAATCCGACTGTCTGCCCGTAAGTCATCGAGCCGCCGAAACAAATCCCGACCGTGCCCAGAGCCGCCGCACGCGCTACCCACAGCGCTGGTGCGCTCTTGCAGAATAAATGCGTCAACACAAGACTCACGAGAAGCCCGGCGATCATCGCGCCGGTCTCGTGGCCGTATTGCCCACGAATGCCCCATCCCATGCCGCCTGCCATAGCAGCAAACAAAACCGGCTGCCACCAGCTGATATCTCTCTCCAAATGATTGTTTATCTCGTTGGGCATCATCACACCGCCTTGGTCGGATTATGGGAGTTCTCTTCTCAAAGAAGGTCCGGCACTTGTCGGGCAAAACCTTAATCCCCATCAGCAGGCAAGTCAATCCAGGGGATCCAAGGCGGTTATTCCTCTGTCCGCCGTCGTATGTTCTTCAGCGTCTGTCGGAAACGGATCTTGTCGATGTCGATCTCCAGGTTCTCCCGCCGATACTGCTGTGCAAAACGCATCAGTTTATGCTGCTTGGCATACCACTCCTGAATTGCAACCGTCCGGCCGGTCAACACCCGGCAGACCACCTTCGGAACAAACACGTAATTCTCCAACTGCTCTCGATCCGGACCCTTTGCCCCGAAAAAACAGATATGGTAGTACCGGTCGGTCTCGTCTTCGAGAATCCCGTTCAAAAGAATTTCCTCGATTTTCATGGACCCGATATGCTTCATTTTCCCGGTCCTTATGATAACAAAAGACCGGTCTACCGTCAGGAGGGGATGTCGTCAGGCAGGGATGTCGTCAGGCAGGGATGTCATCAGGCAGGGATGCTGTCAGGCGGGGATGTCGTCAGGCAGGGACGCCTGACCCACTGGGGGAAAATGGCAGGACAGACCTCCGTGCCTGTCGGTGGGTGTTCTATACTACCTTCAAATCTCAATTTGGAGAGTTTGATATGGTCGGTGTTCTTTTTCAGGCGGTCATGCGAAAACAGATGGTGCGTTTTCTATACCGGGGGATGTGGCGTCATGTCACCCCGGTGCGGATGGAGGCCACAGAAAAGGGCGCTGTGTTATGCGGCCTGGAACACGCCAGTCCTATCACCCGCCGGTACAATGTCGGCGAGATG
>JAKPRU010000960.1 GCA_029557025.1 Candidatus Omnitrophota bacterium
GTCCTGCGGGGTGACCTCAAGGTCTTTCGGAATTTTCCGAAGAAGACCTCGCCCGATATCCTGGCCAGGATGAAGGGGAACCGTTGTTCTGCGACCGTCGGGATGGGCATATCGTCGATGTGAGGTAGCCTTCAACGGTCCTTCTTGAAAGCCCAAACGCAGAAGAACCGCAATGAGCTCCCTGCCGGTGATAATTGGAAGCCGTTGAGTCCCCATTTCCTCTCTCAGATCGCAATCTCCAATGTCTTGACTGCAATTACCTCCGGGTAATCGGAACGAATCTCTTCCCCGGTCTCTCGCATCTCTTCAACACACAGGGCAATCACTTCCCGGATGTTTTCTATGGCTTCCTCAAAGGTTCTTCCCTGGGTATGACATCCCTGAAGGGCCGGAACATCGGCCACATAGAAACCGTCCTCATCCTGTTCGATAATCACCTGGAAGCGATAGTTTTGCATGGCAACCTCATTGTATTCCATGAACTAACTTTGACTGATTATATCATTCCGGATCGTTCTTGTCCTCTCCGGCACAAGAGGACGGAGCCCCTTGGAGTGCGGCAGCGCAGCTGCCGCCTTTTCTGCCTTTCCCGCCGGGAGAGGGGCCGGGGTCAGGGTCCTATCACTCTCCACGATAGAACGATCCGACTACGGCGTTTACCCGGTGAGAGTGGGCGCAAAGAAACACGAGGGAAACGGGGCGGCACGTTGTTCACCCCCCAATGGTTTTTTGCACCTCTTGTGCCAATAGCAGGCCCACAGATTTTTCCTCGTTGATAATCGCCTCCGCGCCGGCTTCACGGAGATCCGACTCAAAACGGTTGTATCGGGCGCGAGCGATGATCTTCGCCTGCGGAGCGAGCGATCGGCAGAGATGGATAATCCGCCGACTCAGCAGGGGGTCAGGCAGCGTAACAACGACCACGGAGGCCGCGGAGATATGCAGGTGGTCCAGCACATCCGGATGGCCGGCATCGCCGATATGCGCCTCGATCCCGTAGCCTTTCGCGAGGCGGACATTTTGCGGATTCAGGTCGATCACCATCAGGCGGTCCCGGTGTTGCGCCAGAAGCGTTTCGACAACCCCTTGCCCCGCCGGTCCAAATCCGACCACCAGAATAATATCCTGCCGCTGCCGTGTTCCCGGTGAGGAATACACCGCCGGATCCACTCCCTCGGCGGGGGATGTAGATTTAATCAGGTGTTTGATCGGCGAGGCGGTCTCCAGCCAATAGGCCGTGCCGGGCGCAAGACGGACCAGGTATGGTGCAAGGAACAGCGTGACCACGGTCGCCGTAATGATGAGACGGAACAACTCGATATCCAATATCCCCGCCGTCAAGGCTATCTGCGCCAGCACGAACGAAAATTCCCCCACCTGTGCCAGGCACAGGCTTGTGGCCAGCGCCAACCCGCTGCTGAACCGAAACGCTCGCACAATCGCCCAGATCAGAAGAGTCTTTCCCACAACGATGCCGGACACCAGAACCAACACACGCATCCAATGCTCCACCGCCCAAGCCGGATTGCCCAACATACCGATTGCCGCAAAAAACAGGGTCATCAGCACCGCGCGCAGCGACCCGATATCGGCACGGATCTGCGCCGCAAACGGCGATTCCGCCAGCAAAAGCCCGGACAGAAACGCGCCGAATGCCGGGCTGAGACCGGCCTGGTGCGCCGCCAGTGCGGACCCGATGGCGGTCACAATCGCCAACAGGGTCGGCAGCTCCCGATTTCGAGACCAGCTCCGCAACGTCAGAAGAGACGGTATGAGATAATTCAGACAGACATACAGAACAGCAAACAGAAGTCCGCCTAATCCGAGGGTTCGAAAGAAAGTCCACGCCATCCGCCCGATTCTATCACCGCTGCCAAGAGAGGAAACTACCAGCACCAGCGGCACAACGGCCATATCCTGCAACAACAGAATCCCGATGGCGTTTCGACCCATCGGG
>JAKPRU010000430.1 GCA_029557025.1 Candidatus Omnitrophota bacterium
TGGTCACAGTGATCTGCTCCGCAGGTGGATTTATGAAAAGAATATCATAATGCCTGGCAGGAGAGATTCCTCCCCCGAAGATCGGGGGAGGTCAGGTGGGGGTTGAATCAAAACCCGGCCAAACTCTGGGATATTCACGTAGATTATGTCTCACGCCCTCTGATCAATAACAACAAGATCTACGCCCAGCCCGGCGCGTGGGACTTGCTGACCGGCCGACCCACGGGATTTACATTTACCCGCTCATATAGATGCGGTATCATTTCGGCATCTGGGAACCTGCCGGTGTTTCGGTCAGGAACGATCGGCTATATCGACCTCCAGGAAAGCAACGAAACTCGGAATTACGGCGGAACACGTGTAGGGTGCCGGATCAATGCCCTGCCCGGCGGAGGATTGGCGCTGATTCCCAACGGCAGGAGCCTTTGTAAGTGAAGTTATGTGATTCGCGCGGACCTTGCGTTGCAGAATCAACAATGAATCGTTATTTCAATTCCAATGGAGTCTTTTATGAACGAACTGGAACTTAAAACGGATCTGATTCCCCTCGGCCCAAAATCCCGGCATCGCAAGATCAAGGATTTCGATACCCGTCAGTACCTGATCGATGCGATGGGGATAGATGATATCTGGCGCGTGTTCCGTATCATGGCGGAGTTTGCGGAATCCTTTGAGATTCTGGGAGACTTGCCGCAATCGGTGACGGTGTTCGGCTCGGCACGGACACCGGAGAATCACACGATGTATCAAACGGCCCGCAACCTCGGCGCACGGATCGCGCGGGAGGGATTCGCCACGGTCACCGGCGGCGGACCGGGGATCATGGAAGCGGCCAACCGTGGCGCGTACGAAGCCGGAGGAATCTCCGTGGGACTCAACATCGTCCTTCCCAGGGAACAGCGTCCCAATCCTTATACCACCACCAGCCTTAATTTCCGCTACTTTTTTGTCCGCAAGGTGATGCTGATCAAGTACTCCATCGCAGTCGTCATCTTCCCGGGCGGATTTGGCACGCTGGATGAGTTGTTTGAGACAATCACCCTGATTCAGACAGAACGAATCCTCCCGTTTCCGGTCATTCTGTTCGATTCCACTTATTGGGGCGGATTGTTTGAATGGGTGAGAAAACAGGTGTTGACAGAGGGAAATATCATCGCGGCGGATCTTGGCCTCTATCATCTCACGGACTCCATTGAGGAAACTCTGGAGATCATTCGGTCTGTCGAGTGAAAGGACTTGCCGCCGAGCCGAATCGGATGGAGCTGGACAGCCCCAGCCGGCATTGATAAAGTCGGCGTTTGACCTGTGTTCAGAAAGGAAGTGGATCACAATGCGTTTCACAACAAACAGATTGTCTTCATTTTTCATTGCCTTAGTCGCCTTCTCCATGTCCGTTTCCCCCGTGTTCGGGGAAGAAACACCGAAAGGATGGGAAGTGATTCTGTGCAATCCGCTCCTGAGGAAACTGGAGATGGATAATGTCTGGATGGCGGCAAAAGAGACGGGGGCAAAGGGAATCGAAATCAATGTGAAGTCCGATCTCACCTGCCCAAACCTCTTTGTGGGAAAAGAAACACCTTACCGACTGGACACCTCAAAGGATGCGGCAAAAATCAAAGTCCATGCGGAACAAATGGGACTGAAAACACCGGTTGTCTGCGCCCCGGTCAGCCTGGACCCCAATGGCGCACCGGAGTGGACAAAAAAACTGATTGAAATGGTCCCCTATGCCGGGGTGGAGTTGATCTATTTTCCTATTACAACAGACAAGTTCTCTGAACAGACCATTGAGGATGCCGAGTTTATTCGTCAGGCTGTCGCCATGATTAAGGAGTGGGTGGAACTCGGCGAAAAACACCATGTGGCGATCGCCATTGAGAATCTCAGCGTTTACTGGAACCGCCCGGAAATCCTTCATGCGGTTCTCGCGCAATTCCCCCCGGAGAAATTCGGGCTGAATCTGGACCCGATCAACCTCTATTGGTACGGGCATTCCATCAATACGGTTTACGCCATCACAGAGGAATTCGCTCCCCGCGCCAGGTATTTCCACGTCAAGAATGTGGCCCACCCGCCTGAGATGCAGATGACCACGCGGCCGATCGGTTGGGAATACGAAAAGAACTCCGTGCCCGTGCCCGAAGGCGATCTGAATTTCGAACGCATCCTGGGGTGGTTAAAGAACGCCGGTTTTCAGGGATATATCGGGATTGAGGATGATTCCTTGGGCCATTACCCCAAAGAGCAACGCGCGGAAATCCTTCGGCATGATATTGAGTATGTCGAAAGAATCATCAGCCGGTTGAAATAAATCGGTTGTCACGGTTGGTTCTCCCAGACCGGCCGATCTTCGGGAGGAAACATAACCACACCTGCCAATTCCCGCTGACTTGATATTTCTCCCAATTCGGCGTTTTCAGGGATCTCCGTCCCACCGCCAACCCGACCGGAAGACAAACCGCCTATCAATCCAATCTCGCGCCGGTGATTGTGCCGTTTGTGGGATGATCTCAGTCTTTCAGGAATGATTCGATTTCACGGCGTGTGGGAATGGAGGTTTGTGCGCCGAGTTTGCCGACAGAGAGTGTGGCGGCGGCGCAGCCGAATCGGGCTGCCTCCACGAGGGATTTTCCTTCCGCCAACGCTACGGAAAATGCGCCGATGAACGTGTCTCCCGCGGCGGTGGCATCGACCACCTCGATCCTTCTGGCGGGGACATGGGTTGCGCTGGTTCCATCATGAACCAGAGCGCCCTGTGATCCCAAAGTCACGATGACATGCCTGCATCCTTTCTGCAGAAGTTTTTCTGCCGCGTGCATGGCAGACTGTGGGTCTGTCACGTTGATGCCGGTGAGTAATTCGGCCTCGGTTTCGTTCGGAATGAGGTAATCCACTTTCTGAAAAAGATCCGGTGACGGTGTTTCGGCGGGGGCCGGATTGATCAGGATTTTCCTGCCCAGTCGGGAAGCCAGATCGACCACGCCGCAAACTGTCTGCATGGGCAGTTCAAACTGAAGAATGACCATATCCGCGCGGGAGATGGCATCGACCGCCTGTTCGGCATCCTGCGGGATGACTTTCCCGTTGGCTCCCGGAGTATAGATCAGTTCATTCTGGCCTGCGGCATCAACGGCGATCATGGCATTGCCGGTTGGGGCATCGGGGTCGATGCGAATCCCTGAGACATCCACGCCCTTGGATCGCAGGTTTTCCAGGCAGGCCGAGCCGAAAAGGTCATTTCCGACTCGTCCGATCATGCTGACCGATCCGCCAGCCAGCGACGCTGCTGCTGCCTGATTGGCCCCTTTGCCGCCGGGTACGGTGACAAAGCGGCGGCTTCGAACGGTTTCGCCCGGAACAGGGAACCGGTCCACACAAAACACCAGGTCCATGTTGATACTGCCTGCAACGATGATCGCGGGTTGGCGGGTTGACATGAAAGACCTCACTCTGCGTGTAAATGACCCTCACCCCGACCCTCTCCGGAGGGACAGGGGGACCGATGACAAGGCGGGAGCTGCGCTCCCGCACTCCAAGGAGTTAGAGGCGAAACAACCTTCGGGCGTTTTCGCCGAAGATCAGGCGTTTTTCGCTTTCCTCGATATCCGCCCATAAGACAGAACCGATTCCTGATGGCAAAGACAGAAACGGCATATCGCTTCCGTATACTACACGCTCCGCCCCCACCGCTTTCACCATCCGTGGAATGCGCTGAAGGTACGGGAGAGAATTCGTGAGGTCCAGGTAAAAGTTGGGATGCTGTTTTGCTAATGCAATGGTCTGAACATGTCCCCGGTAAGTTCCGCCCGAATGGCCGATGAGGATGGGAACATGGGGATAGCGACCGGTCAGCGCGACAAACATGCCCGGATCATCCCATTTGCTCTCCTCCCAGGTGTGCGACAGGAGGGGTTTTTGATGTTCCTCACACCATTCCCAGGCAGGGCGAAATCCATCGCAATCCGCGCGGGCTTCCAGAAGATCCGGGTGGAGTTTTGCACCGACAAATCCGGGATGATCGCCGAATGTTCGGATGATCTCCTCCGCCTCGGCGGGACGATGGGGATTGACGGCCAGCCAGGCGCGTAAGCGATGCGGGTATTTTTCAACAGCATCGCCCACAAGGCGGTTGCCCAGCATGGTTTCAGGACCGATGGCAAGATGGTGACTGCACACCGCCACGGCGACACCACAGCGGTCCATGGCATGAATCATACTATCGGGATCACCCTCGAAAGGGATATAAAAAACGTTGTAGTTTCCCATGTGGCAATGCGCATCGCAGATCCAGTATTTTTCACCGAGGGGTTTCATGGTCATTGCTCCTCCAAGCCGAGAAGGCGGCACAGATTCTTGCCCGCGATAAGCCG
>JAKPRU010000998.1 GCA_029557025.1 Candidatus Omnitrophota bacterium
TGGGCGGATACCAGGTCCGGCTGGCGGTGCGCGACGCCGAATCCGGCCGGACGGGCACGGCGCTCCGGTACGTTGAACTCAAGTAACCGACCGCCCGATTAAACCTCTTGCTTCCTTAGCCGTGGTGTTGGATAGGGCCACCGGAACGCGGCCAACCGACTGCAGATCCAAAGCCCGCCAGCGGCAGTTTCCGGATCAGAATAACTGGACATCCAAGAGAATAACTGGACACCCAAGCATCAAGATATCCGATTCGGAATACCGGACACCCAATTGCGAGAATGGGACACCCAACCATCAGGATGTCCGACCCAAAACATCCGGGCGGGGTCCGCGAGAATAGGACACCCAACCATCAGGATGTCCGACCCAAAACATCCGGGCGGTGTCCGAAGGCCAGATTCGCTCTGTTTGGATGTGCGGAAACCTGCGAAATGCACTATTTGAGTGTCCTGTTCTGTCCTGAGCTGGAATGGGAATATGGGCTGTCCTGATCTGTCCTGGTTTGGCCAAATCTAAGGGTGTCCTAATCCTTGCTCTTTTGTTTGGGCCTGGAAAAGATGATGGAAATAATACCCGCAGCAACGAGCCCCAAGCCGGCTAAAAGATTGAGGAAAAAACCGGGTTCCGGAGGCCTACCCGCGAAACGGCTTGTGATCATGAAGGCGGGGACGAGGCTGCTGAGAGCAGTCGTCAGCGCTGCGCCTCCTGAGAGCCATCCGAGCAGGGCTCTGTTTCCCAGCCGGCCGGTTGGGGAAAGAACAAACCTTCGGACGGTAAAGAGAATCAAAACAGTAGCGGCGCTGAACAACAAAAGTATGAGGAACACGAGAGCCGCGTGCTTGGAGGCCGGCTTTGAAAGAATTCTGCTCCACATGTAGAAGCCGCTTTTGCTGGAAATAGATGCGCCCCAGATTTTCACTGCGCCGACCCAGGGGAGGAAATAGCTGGTCACAAGGACCAGGATGAAAGCCGGGCTGATGGCGTCCATCCAGAAGACGTTCTGATGAGTGTCCTGTTTTTCTACTTCCCGGACCATTCTCCCTCCCGTAGACATATTCATGGCCTGACTGACTGATTGATTCTGATGTGTGGATAATCGTGTGAAAGTATAACATATTCAATAGATGAGATTCGAGAATAACAGGCATGACAATAAAGGGTGCGGATTGAATATTATCCCAATATAATCAATAGGATAAATTCCGTCTGATGATCTCCGACAGTAACTCCTTGGTGCCCCGCCGGTTTGATCTCTGGGGCATTCTGTGTCCCGGGCGTCGGTTGGACAAAACTGGACAAAACTGGACACCCAAACACCTGGCTGACCGTCGCGATATATCCGGGCGGCGGTCGACGTCCAGGTAGACGATGTTCGGATGGGCGGAATCCTGCGAGTTGCACTGTTGGGGGCACGAGTCTGTCCAAATCGATGGGTGTCCATACTTTCTAAAATATTGGATGTCCTCAATTCGTATTTACTCCAATACTTGATTGTCCTGATCTGAAATGTGGAATTTGGGTGTCCGGAGCTGCTGATCGGTGATCCTGATTTATAGAATTTGGGTGTCCTGATTTGCTGATAGAATTTGGGTGTCCTGATTTGCTGATTTGCTGATTTGTCCTGGTCTGCGTCTGATTTGCGCCTGGTATGCTGGGCTGTCATGCTGTTTCGTCGATTGTCGCGATGGGCCCGGGTCCTGGGTGAACGGGAACCGGGGGATTCAGGCCGAGCGTTGCCCTTTCGGTGGATATGCGGTTACAATCGGCTCCGAGGTTCGCGGCACGATCACACGACAGCCGCCCGACGGATAGCGCGACTGGATAAGACTGCACCGGAAACCGCGGGAGCCGGAGGACGCATGGAGCCAGCCAAGGCCGACCGGATCATCCAGCTGGCGCTGGTGCGCGGGCACCTCTCCGCTGCGGCGCTGGAGCAGGCCCGCCAGGACCGCGCGCCGTCCGACGACACCCAGCCGTCGTCCGGCGCTAACCGTCCGCACCCGGACGCTGCGGGCCTGCTCGACACCCTGGTCCGTCGCGGCTGCCTCGACGAGTCGCTGGTCC
>JAKPRU010001001.1 GCA_029557025.1 Candidatus Omnitrophota bacterium
TCGCCGCCATCGGCGCCGAACTCTTCACACTGGATGCCGGATGGTGGGATGTACCGCTCGACTGGCGGCCTTCTCCGACTCGATTTCCAAACGGTTTGGAACCTATTGTGAAATACGTCCACGATAGGGGGCTTCTTTTCGGCCTGTATGTCGAGATCGAAGGCGGACGCGGCAATATCGCCGATAGCCGGATTGCCAAAGAGCATCCCGATTGGCTCGGTCCCAAAAACGTGATGAATCTCTCAATCCCCGAAGCCGCCGCATGGGTCGAGTCCGAACTGACACGGTTAATCGAGCGGTATAACCTGGACCTGATTCGGCTTGACTACAATCCGCTTTATACAAACGAGGGCGCTTCCACACTTCGTGATGGATTTCAGGAAAACAACTACTGGCGCTACTACGAAGCCTTTTACGGCATGATGGAGCGGGTACATCAGACATATCCGCACCTGATTTTGCAGCAATGCGCTGCGGGCGGCGCGCGGAATGACCTCGGTACAGCGGGCCGATTTCACGAATCGTACCTCACGGATGGCCTGTGGATTCCGAATGTATTGAGGAATTACTGCGGCCAAACATTGGGACTGCCGCCGGAGATCTTCGTCATCACACCGGGGGCATACGGTCAGTCGACACGGGGGAGGGTGGGGAACCTGGAGGCGAATCTGCGCACCACGTTCGCCCTGTGCACACCCGCTATTTTCAGCGGTATGGTCGCGCCGAGCCTGGCGGAACTCTCTCCCGAACGCCTGGACCTTCACCGTCGCTATATACGGCTCTATCGAGATTTCATGCAGCCTCTGCTGCCGAAATGCAGGATGTACCATCACGCGCCCGTCTCCTCGCGCGGCGGGGTGGATTCCAGCGGCTGGTTTGCCGTAGAATACGCCGACCCGGAGGGATCGAAAGCGTGGGCTTTCGTTGCCCGCATCGGAGACACCGATTCCGACACTTATACCTTGGTCCCCAGGGGATTGAAAGCGGGAGAATCTTACCGGATCACTCTCGACAACTCCGGAGAGAAGTTGACCATCAACGGATGGGAATCGCTTCAAAAAGGGATCTCAATCCGCCTGGAGTCCATCGCCTCTTCGGAGTTGATTCTTTTTGAGAGACGGTAGGGACTGCGGACAAAAAAACGGGATCCGTGAGGTTCCACTGCACTCGACAAACCGCTCCTTTTCCTGCAACACTCTTCCGCGCAGCTGACAAAGATCAGCGAAAAATTGTCCAGAACGGGGGTAGCATCAATGAGTAAACGCAAGATTTTCTATTTCGTCGTGTGTATGGCGGTTGTGGTGTCCGGTGTATATGCGGATGTCAAACTGCCGTCTGTGATCGGGGATAACATGGTTCTCCAACAGGGCAAGCCCCTTCCGATCTGGGGCTGGGCAGACCCCGGTGAGCAGGTCACGGTCCAATTCGCCAAGCAGAAGAAGAGCGGTGTCGCCGATTCGGATGGGCATTGGCGGGTGGATCTGAAGGCGGTCAAAGCCGGCGGTCCGCACACCATGACCATCTCCGGCAAGAATACGGTCACGCTCGACAACATTCTGGTCGGCGAGGTGTGGGTGTGCAGCGGACAGTCGAATATGCAGTGGTCGGTGGCCGCCTCGGATAATTCGAAACAGGAAATCGCCCAGGCAAATTACCCCGGTATCCGTCTCTTCACGGCAGAACGAACTGTTGCGGATACGCCGCAATGTAATGTCAAAGGGAGTTGGGTGGAATGCTCTCCCGCCACCGTCGGGGATTTCTCGGCAGTGGGATATTTCTTCGGGCGTAATCTTCACAAGGATCTTGGCGTGCCCATCGGGCTGATCAACAGCTCCTGGGGCGGCACGTTCGCCGAGGCCTGGACCAGCGATTCCACCCTGAGAGCCGACCCGGACTATAGCGCCATTCTCCAGCGTGGCACCGATTTGATCGAGACGTTCAAGAAGGATTTCGAGAAATATGAAAAGGACTACGCAGCCTGGAAAGAGCAGCTGAAACAGACCGTAACCAAAGGCGTACCGCTCTCCGAGATGCCGGCGCCGCCGAAAAACCCGTATCGAAATCCGAATCGTCCCTCCGTGTTGTACAATGGCATGATTGCCCCGCTCATTCCGTTCGCGGTTCAGGGCGCAATCTGGTACCAGGGCGAGTCGAATGCAACACGGGCTTATCAATATCGAAAATTGTTCTCTGATATGATTCGGGATTGGCGGAAAAACTGGGGTTCGGAGGACTTTTCGTTCTTATTCGTTCAACTCGCGAATTTCGATCAGGCCGGTCCTGCAAACTGCTGGGCGGAATTGCGTGAGGCGCAGAATATGGCCCTGTCTCTCCCGAAGACCGGCATGGCTGTAACCATCGATATCGGTAACCCGAAAGACATTCATCCGAGGAACAAACAAGAGGTCGGGCGACGGCTCGCGTTGGCCGCAGAGGGTGTGACTTACGGATGCGATGTTGTCTACTCCGGGCCGATGTACAAATCTATGGTTTCCGAAGCCGGAAAAATCCGCGTAAGTTTCGATCACCTCGACGGCGGATTGATCTGCGGGGATGCGGGGGAACTAAAAGGATTTACCATCGCGGGAACCGACAAACAATTCGTCCCGGCACAGGCAAAAATTGACGGGGATACGGTTGTCGTGTGGGCGGATGGCGTCGCAAACCCGGTCGCGGTTCGCTACGGCTGGGCGGATAACCCCGATTACTGCAATCTCTACAACAAGGCAGGTCTTCCGGCTTCCCCATTCCGCACGGATGATTGGCCGGGCGTTACTGTGGACGCCAGGTAATTCGAACGAACAAAGAACCGACAAGGGCTTGGCAGGACGGATTATCCCGCCAGGCCCTTCTCTATTCACTGTCACCGATTCTGCATCGGTATTACTCGCCCCATCTCTTTTCAAGACACGCTCTCCTCTCCATCCGGTAGACATTTCGGGTAGCGGGTCTTGCTCACGATGTACCGGAAGTCGAATTCGTTCCGGTTCGATTACAGTATTTCCAACACTATCGCATCGCGTGCGTCGAGCGTAACCGCGCCGCTCCACTTGCCGGTATTCTCCTTCAGCGGAGTGGTCTCGCCGGTCGGCATCCTTCGAAATGTAACCGTTTTCGGGGTATTTCCACCGAAATGCCTGCGGTCCAGAGTTAATGTAACGGTTCGCGCATCATCGGCTACATTCGCAAGAGCGAGAATTCGTTTCCCTTCGGGTGTAAGCCATGCGGATGCGACCACAGCGGGCTGTGTAGATTCTACTTCTTTGTTACCGTCTTTGTATTTCCATGAGACCGTGCCGCCGCTTTCCAGCATCACCGGAGCAAGCAATTCTCCATATTGAAGCGCTTCGCGGGCGCTGTGTCGAACCTCGCATAGTCGTTTCAGAAACACCGCTTCGTCTTGATGTTTCGGATCAAGTACTCCGGCTCCGACCCAACCGAGCTGGGATCCAAAAACAAATGCGCGCGCCATTTTTAACCGAAACGGGTAACGGTCAGGCAGGTCATTGCCCAAAATGTACTGAAACCCGAACGAGATCGCCCGTCCGCCGTACACCGCCGGGTACAGCGGCACAATCTCACCCCCACGCTCCTGGGTATTGACCATCAGCCAGGCGTGAAGCAGATCGTTCCAGGGATCGGCGTTCTCTTCTGTTGTCAGCGCCGCATCGCGGGGAAGGCATTTCAAACACTTTTTCAGGAGCTGACGATAGCCTTGAATCCAATAGGTCCCGCCGCCGATGGGATGCCCGTGATTCTTCGCGAAACATCGCTTCGCCGAAGCAGCGGAAATCTGGTCAATATAAACCGCTTTCACACCGATTTCATTCACCAACCGATCCACAAGATCCCTTACCGTGTTTTGCCAGAGTTCGGTATAGGGGCACATCGGCGAAAGCGGAACTTTTGATCCGTACACCTCGACATACTTTTCGCCTTTCTCATCCAGCGAACATGCCGTCTGTGCGTTCTTTTCCTTCCAGCTGTCCGTCGCCGGATCCCACAATCGCCCGTTGATATACGGCATCGCGGGAATTCCGGCTTTCTGAATCTTTTGAATCGCCGCCTTGAATCCGGGTTTGGCAGGGAAATACTCGGGATAATGATCGTCGAATGGAATCTCATGCCAGGTATAGATATGCGCGGCAGTGGGGACATTGAAGAATTGGGCGAACTTGATCGCCTGATCTGCCGTTGCATCGTCGTGACACGAACCGATATACCAGAGGTCGGTTGCTTTCATCCACTCAGGAATGTCCTTCCGCTCTACCAGCGGGGGAATCCCACCCCACGGAGTATCCATCGCAGCCTTGCGGTAAATCCGCCCGGCCTCATACCAGCCGCCTCGGAACGGAACCGTCACAACCGAGTAGGGCAGGGAATACTTCTTCGCGATTCCCATCCCCTCAACATCATGGCGAATCGCGAACGTCGCCGCCTCCTCATTTTCGTGACAACCGATGATAAAGTGCATGGAGTATCCCTCTCGGTCGTATATGCCCAGATACAGACCGCTCGTCCCATCCGACACCGCCAGGAACGGCATGGCTTGGGCCGCCCCCGGATAGGTCCGTTCATCGCGACGGCTCAGAAAATCCTTCCGAATAACTCCCCATCCCCATGGCTCAACCGAATACATGTTTCCCTGAACCGCCAGAGGGCCGATTTCGGGATAGACAACATCAAACAGGGTAAAACCTTCTTCCGTTGCCTCCACTTTCAGCTTCCAGGTCACGGTGTCTCCATCGACCGAGATATCCGCCAGGACATTCAAACCACCTGGCTGGACTCCCTTCCATCCCAGCTGAATTTCCCGTTGAGACAATGCCCGAACAGTTCCGGTTCCCTGAAGCGCTGTGACCGTTCGCTTGCTTCCACTGTCATCCAAAAGCGTGATCGTCCAGAGCGGAACATCCGGTTTCGAGAGAACCCAGGCCCGTTTCCCCTCCGGGTAAACCGTCTCCACCTTGCCCAGCGAAACTCTTCCGTCCTGTTCCTCAAATACAAGCCGCCCGTCCTGTGTGAACAACGGAAAAGCCACACTTGCAGCGGATATACCCACTGCCGCGCAAGTGAGAAGAACAACGATGACTGATAAGAAGATCCGTACACGACGCATGATCCATTTCTCCTGTTGAATAAGAGTTTCTTAGAATCGATAAAGACAAATCGAAAGAACTTGCATGGTTTCCGACGGATTGCGGTCGCCGATCAGTCCGATCAACATGGAATACATCGAGCGTACCCCGAACAGCCACGCTATCAGGAATACGGTCCTCCGATGGCGTGGATGTCGGATGGTCAACGCAAATGCCGGAACCAGCATCAGGTGCCAATCTTGCGTCACAGGTGAACTTTTGAGAAGGCAGATGAACAGCAACAGCGGCGCGTAATCCAGGATGCAATCGAGCTGCGCTTGAAAGGTATCCTCCCCGGCCTTGCGGATCGCCCGATACCGGAGATAGGAGAACCCTGCCAATAACAGAAGCGTTCCCTTTGATACGACGGCATTGAGATAGATCAACCACAGCGGCTGCGGACGGAACTGTCTCAGGTCCGAGATGTTCCACGGAATATGGTTAATGTGGGGAATGTAAGCGGGAGAGAAAAGTTTCGCCAGGTAATCACCGGTCAATGCAAACACAATGCTGGGCAGGAAACCGACAGCAAAAGCCGATATGTCTGTCATCCATTGTTTCAGTGGGCGACGGCAATCCCAAAGGAAAAATGTGGGGATGAGGAACACCGGAAACAACTTCGCCTGGATCGCAATGGCCAGGCAAAACATGGCCCAGGGTGATTTCTTCTGCAAGAGCCAAATCCCTAGAATCATCCAGGTCGCCACGTAGGGTTCGAACTGCCCCTCGTGTGACCCGAACCAGACCGAAATCGGGTTCGCCCAATACAGGAGCGCTATCCACCGATCTTTTGTGATCCGCCAGGTCATCCAGGTATTGAACGCGGAAAGAATTGTCAGGATGACCTTGGCATGAACAAGCCCCGCGCAGATCGGCGCAATTAGGGCGAAAAATAAAATCGTAGCGGCGGGATAGGTATATCCGTGTGTGCTCCAGAAAAACTGGTACGGGGCCGGGGAAAAATCCTCCGGCATGGCGCTGTAGATGTCTGCGCCAAGACGCCAGAACTCCCGCCCGTATCCCAAATTTCGAAACAGGTCTGTCGTATAAAGAGGAACCTGGAAACAGTAATATAAACGCAGAATCCCCACAGCCACGAAAGCGACAATGAGGAATATCTGCGTTCGATTCTCTTGCACAATCTTCATGCTGATTGCCGGAATGGGAACAGACGGTTTCTGCGAATCCCAACCGGCCCCTTCCGATATTCATATCCCGGCTGTAGTGATCGTCCCCGGAACGGACTGTATCATACCGGAGCGGGTCCGGCAGGGTTTGCCGGAATGTCCCCCCATGGTCCCGCTGCCGACTTATGCCATCGGGAAATACGAGGTCACCAATGAGGAATACCTCGATTTTGTGCAATCAGGAGGGTACCAGGTCGAGGAGTTCTGGTCACCCGAAGGGTGGTATTACCGGCAGAAAAACAATTGGACCGCTCCGATCAACTGGCCGTTCAAAAAGGTTTATCGGCAACAGCAGGAGAAAATGCCCGTGGCCGGTATCAGCTGGTACGAGGCACAGGCCTATTGCTGTTGGTTGACTTACAAAGATCCCGGTCATGTTTACCGTCTGCCGACTGAACTCGAATGGCTCTATGCCGCAACAGGGCCGGACTTCACCGCGTGGCCGTGGGGCGATGAATGGGATCCGAAACGGTGCAATTTCTGTGACCGAATGAACAACTCCTGGTATCCCAGCGGTGAGATTGATGGATTCAAACCACTCGCTCCCGTGGGATCGTTTGAGAACGGCAAGAGTCGGTTCGGGTGCTACGATATGGTGGGGAACGCGGAGGAATGGTGTCTGGATTGGTATGACCGTCACGGCCTGTCGGAAATCGAGCTCGCGCGACGGATTATCGAGGACCCGCATGATCTCTACAAGGTCTTTCGGGGTGGCAGCTGGATCACTGCCCGTCCCGAAAATCTTCTCCCATCTCGGCGCGCGGGAACTTATCCTTTTGTGCGACGAATATTCTTCGACTCAACCGGATTCCGCGTCTGTTACACGGTCGGGCAGGCTTTGAAATAACGTCAAATCGACAGCTCCACAATATCCCCATCGTGAAGAACATAGTCCCGTTGAACGACCTGCCCGTCGAACCGGGCGCTTCCCCATACCCGTGCTTCCTTAAGTTGATCCGCAAAATCCTTGTGCACCATTCCGGCAAAATCGATCACTGTTGTACCGATGGCGGTCGTGAATGGCGCATCCAGGTCCGGCGGTTTACCCGGCTGCTTGGAATACACTCGAATCACCCGAAGGAGATCAAACATATCCTGCGCCAGCGTCTCCATACCGATTCGCTTTTGCGCAGAGATCACGCGGATCGGCAGGTCCGTCTCGATCATCTCGCGTACCAGCTCCAGCAGCTCTCCTTCGGGGTCCTGGTCGCATTTGTTGAGCAATAGCAAGGCTTGGATATAGGCAATACCCAGCTCAGGATTCTCGGGTTTACCCTGTGGGGGAACAAGATAAATCTTCTTTTCCTTCAGTAATTCCAAAGTTTGATTCAAATCATGTACCGGGTCTCCCGATACGAGGTCGATCATCAGCAGAGCGCCGTCGCTTGCCTTGATATTGTCGAACACAAAACTCTCGCAGTATTCCCGGGAAACCGGCGGCAGATCCACCAACTGGATCTGAATATCTTTAAACGGAACCATGCCGGGAATCGGCTCCCGTGTGGTAAACGCATATTCGGCGATTTCCGGTTCCGCGTTGGTCAGTGCGGCGAGCAGAGAGGATTTACCGCTGTTCGGGGGACCGATCAGCATAATCTGGCCTGCCCCTTCGGGCTTTACCCGATAGGATGGGCCTTTCTTCTTAGTGCGCTGTTCGAGACGTTCCTTGAGTTGGGCAATCTTCCGTTTGAGATCGCCCTGAAGGTGGTCGGTTCCCTTGTGCTTGGGAATAACCGATAACATGCGTTGAAGGCACAGCAGTTTCTCTTCCGGCGTTTTTGCCGCCTTGTATTCCTTTTCTGCTGCCATGTATTCCGGGGTCAGGTTCGCCGGCACTGTCCACCCTCTGTTCGCATTCAGCGTCGTTCGAATCCAAGATTCGCAAGCCGTTTCGCTTGCGCCAAGGATACAATCCCTGCCGTATCCATTCAATGAATCCGATGTAGCGGGAGAGGAGGTAGGATGAAAAAATCTATGATAGTAGGATTGGGTGCCATAGCCTTCCAGCCTGTGGACATCTTCGAAAAAAAAAGTGCGCCAGACGACTGCCTGACGCAAACGGGGCACCAGGCCCCCAGGGTTGAGGGCTATGAGGGAGGAGTTTTTCTATTTTGTCAAGCCCCCATGGGGGGAGCCTGCAACTAGACTCGATCACCACGTTTAATTCGGTTCCGACAAAGCACCTCCAGGTATCGCTGCAACTCGATAATTGTTGCCTGGGTTTTTTCTCTCGATTCCGTCAGGTCCGATTGGGTTCCGTAAAACGTCTCGACTGAACGACGGCTGAGCGACGGTTCAAATTCCACTCCGCTGTATGGATCATCGTCCGTTCCTTCGTCCTTGCGTCTTTCTGGATCCCATCGATAAAGGAGAATCAATGCGCCGCCCAACAATCCGCAGGTCAGAATCCGTATCCAGGGACTGACCGAGTATTCCAGAAACTCCAGCAGTCTCACGGCCCACTCTCCTTTTCCTGTCTCCGTCTCGGCTTTCTCTTTCCGCCTTGACGTCATCCTCCCTGAGCAACAGCAATGCCAATTCTGAAAAATGTACCATAAGTAGTTGATAACAAAGCATTTATAGGTTACACCACAGTCATTTTTCTATCCCGAATCTCAGGACAGACTTTTCCTTTTCGACCGAAAAATGGGGAAGTTATTTCCCAAACATCGGCAGGAATTGAGAAAAGAGTTCACAAATCATGTCAGAGATGAGAAAAATTCGCATCCAAGAACAAAATGTCTGTACAAATGCCCGCCTTTCTCCGTGGTTCACCGCATCTTCACCCCCTTTTCCCATTGACAAACTTCCTTGCATCGCACAAGGTTTCAGGCACAAAAACTCGCCCCTGGAGGTTTACCCATGAGAACAACTATGCTCGGCTTTGTTCTTGCAATGTCCGCGCTGGTGGCGTATGCCGGTCAACCACACGTCACGCGCGTTCCGATGACCTACACCATCGGGTACAAGAATCACTTGAACGAAGCGAAAGACGATACCGAGAAGATACTTGAGGCTCCACCGGATATTTTCCATACCGGCAATCGGGAAATCCCCTTCAATGCGCGAGTCGGCCCGATGGAAGGCGATACGTACGGGCTGATTCCCCCCGAACAAGTCCGGGAAAAAATCCGGCGTATTCAGCAATTTACCGAGCATGTGCGCTCGTCCGGTGTCCGCTGGATCATTCCGTACATCTGCAACCAGACCATTTTCGGCGATGCCGAAAAGCGTATCGGATTCTGGCAATTCTACGATCACTGGGACGACTATTCCGAATTCGGCTTGCCTCCAAAACCGGCACGCGACCCCATTGAGTGGATGCAGCGTTGCAGCAACGGTGAACTGCATACAACCTACCCCTTCCATTTCCCCATGGCCGAACCCGGTTTCCGGTATCAGCCATGCCCCAACAGTCCGGACTGGCGCGAGTTTCTCAAGTTCATAGTGCGGAGTATCGTCCGTTGCGGATACAACGGCGTTTTTGTCGATAACTGTATTCTTCACTCCTACGATGTCTACAGCCAACAGGACTTCGACACATATCTGAAAGAACAGTATGGCGACCGTCTCAAGGAATTGTTCGGAACGGACGATCTCTCCGAGTTGAATCTTGTGGACCCGCAGACCGGATCATCCACGGAAGGCTATGGAAAAGCCGGGCGGATCGGCAGTTCCCAGTGGACCCCGCAACTGGCCCTGCTCTGGGCGGAGACTCAACGTTTCTGGGTTTGGAGCGTGTGCAGACAACTCCGCGAACTGAAAGAGACTGGCAAACAGGAAAGCGGCCGGGAATTCTTAATCGTCCCCAATTACGGAACCACCCAACGAGTTGGCGCAATCGACGGGCGACGTCAGGATGGAAAGGATCTCAAGCGCTACAGTCAAGTTGCGGATGTTATTATGCTGGAGGAGGGCAGCGATGTCGGTCAAATCGCGCCGGGACTTACCCTCGACTACCACCTCCAATACAAAATGGGGCTGGCCTATGGCGCTCCGGTAGCCGTTCTTCCTTACACACGATTCCATCCCGTAACTTTCGAGATGTGTATGGCGGAGGCTTTTGCCGGCGCCGGCGCGGCCTTTATTGAAATGGAAACCGGATTTCCCGACCTGCGGGCCAGGTATCAGCAATTTGTCCGCGAGAATCTCGACATGTTTGACGGTTCGGTCTCCACGGCCCCGATAGCCGTCGTATTTGACTATGAGCAATTGTTTTTTGAGAACCGAACGCATTTGGACTATCTGTATGTCATCGGACGGTTCTTAGCCGACCGCGGTTATTTGTTTGATCTGGTTACCCCGGAAGATTCCGAGCGTTTCGCGCAGTACGATCTCGTGATCGTCCCGAATATCAAGTATGTCAGCGAGGATGTCCACCAGCGAATCGCCGACATTCCGCCGGAATCTCTAATCATTATCGGTGAATACGCCACACACGATCAATATGCACGACCGAAGCACCGCCGTCTCCCCCACGGAACACACGTTCCCACACCTGACCCGTTACTCCCGCCGCGCGGTATTTCGCGAGACAATATGATCCAGCTCGCTTTTCGTTCCTCGGATCTGCTCAAGGAAAAACAGAACCTTGGTGAAAATGCGTTGATGTACCGGGTCGATCAAGTAATGCATGTGAGCCGAAATGATGGACGCTGCCGCTTCGATGCCGTCGTCGAACAGGCCGGAAAAGGCCGACCCATGACCGTGTTTGTCGATGACAATGTCCGACCGCTTAAAGTGAACACCTACATGAAAAAAGATGGATCAGAGATGTTCGCGCATCTGGTAAACTACCAGGTCCCGCTGGTCGATTCCGATGGAAAAGCTCTGGAAACCAGGACCCTTGAGCCGATTCGGGACACCACCCTGCAATTCCCGATCCGACAAGGGTCCGGCGTGCAAACCGTAACGCTTTGTTCACCGAATCGCACCGAACCCATGGAATTGAAATCGGAGGTTGTCGATAACACGATCCTGGTTACTATTCCGGAGATCGGGCCTTACGAAATCCTCCGGATACGCTGGAAGTCCTGATCGGAAAGGACCTGAACACCATGCCGATGACACCCCG
>JAKPRU010000436.1 GCA_029557025.1 Candidatus Omnitrophota bacterium
ATGGGTCTTGGCAAGTGTGGAGATGGAGATTATTGGGGTGGCATCGGCATCTTGCCGGTGGTTCCAGCCGAACTTATTAATCTCGCATCATGGTGAAGATGTTCCAGACCGCTGCTCCCATCACGCCGACCACCAACGGGATGGTCACGGCAATTTTTCCCCCGGTCAGAATCAGGCCAAGCAGGCAGAAACTGAAAATAAACAATACCAGGAATCCCTCCAGCGGCTCATCGGACTTGATGAGATGAAGGCCTGGAATAACATAGTTGAGAAAATCACCGATGCCGTTGCCGGATATCTGTGTTTGCTTTTGCCCGGTCGGTTTCGCAACCGGGTCAACGGCCGGAACGGCTTCGGGCGCGGTCGCTTCTTCGGGTGTTTCTTCCCCAGTCGGAACAGGAATCTTCTCTTCTTCGAAAAACTCGCTGGTATCGATCAGCACGTTCAATTGTGAATTGACCTCCGAAAGCCGGACATTGATCCGTTCTCCATAGCGGACAAAGATCGCTGTGCCGACATCCGCGCGCGCCCATTCCGGCTTGATATCTCTCACGACATCCTTGACGGACAATTCGATGGGTTCCTGAACGGCTTTGGGAATCATGGAGACCCCGGCATTATTGGCCAAGCGGTTTGCAAGGGCCACGATGCCTGCCAGCAGACGACTCTCGGCTTTCTCCACGGACTGATGATGCAACAGGATGGACTCAATCACGGGGTCCGGTAATCCCAGCAAGGCGGCGTAAGTCCCCCCCACCTCGGCATGATCGCATCCGAGTACCTCCCGTTCCGTTGCCACGAGAGACTTCTTGGTAACCGCCTGTCGCTGGAGGATCGCCTGGTAAGTCTGCGGCATGACACCGGCCAGTGCGTAAACACCGATGTCGTGCAACGCGCCCGCGACAAAGGCCTGGAATGAATCGACCTTGCTGGGATTGGTTTCAGCAACGATCAGCCGAATGAGAATTCCGGTCAGGATGGAATGACGAATCAGTTCCACCATGTCCAGCAGCGGAATGCGCTTGAACCGGGCGCGGTCATACGTTTCGGTGAGAGCCACAAGAACGGCCAGGTTGAGCAGACGCGGGGTCGAAAGCAGGCTGCCCGCCCGACTTATGGACTTGACTTTTCCGGGAATCGGCACGCTTGGACTGTTAATAAGATGAATCAGTCGGGCGTTGATCTTCTCGTCGCTTTCGATAATTTCGCCGAGATCAGACCATCGAACCAAGTCCTCACGAGTAATACAGGCCAGTTTGCGAAACGCTTCGGGAAACCTCGGCGGCTTGTTTCGAAGAACTTTCTTGATGTCATCGAGAAGGCCCAGGTCGGAGTACAAGACGCTGCCGTGCGAGATGGCTTCCATCAGCCCGGTTGACAACACACGCTCATCCAGGCTCTCCGACCCGCCGTTCATGGGAAGGGATTCTGATGAGGCGGAGTCCTGCGTCGGCACAGGGATTCCTGTCTCCGGAGGCTGTGGATCGTTTGTTGAGGAGGCCATTCTACAGTCGTTTCACCGTTTCGAAGGAATCGAATCTCTTGACCTGCCGGGCATTGCGGCAACGAATGCAATGGCTTCACGTTACCGCTTTAATCCCTGTGCTCCTTTTCCACAACAGCGGCATGCAGGTAGTATAGAGCTTGAAATCACGGCGTCAAACGTACGGAGACCATGGATAAACACGGTTCAGGCTTTGCGACCATTCTGGGTCGTCCCAATGTCGGTAAGTCCACGCTGTTGAATGGGCTTCTGGGACGGAAGATTTCCGTTGTCACACCAATCGCGCAGACAACACGAAATCGGATTCTCGGAGTTTATGATGACGAATCCTGCCAGATTGTATTTCAGGATACGCCGGGATTCCTGGTTCCGCGAGATGCCATGCACGAGTTCATGGTCGACGAGGTCCGGCGCGCACTGGAAGGAACCGATGTGGTTCTGTTCATGGTGGATGCCTCGCAGGGAATCGGCAAGCGGGAGCAGGAACTCTGTGCGTTTGTAAACGCCGCCTGCGGGCCGCAAACGGAGAACGCCGGGATTCCGATCTTCCTGATTGCCAATAAGATGGACTTGGTTCATCCCTCAAAAGTGGAAGAATGCCTGAAAGAAATCCGGTCTCTTCCGTTCGAACGACCCGTGGAACTGATCACTCTCTCCGCACTTTACGGGACCGGCATTTCCGATGTGCTTCAGGCGGTCAAATCCGTTCTGCCTGAAGGTCCGAAATACTATGACCCCGATGTGCTGACCGACCGGACGGAACGGTTTCTTGTCGAGGAACTGATCCGGGAGCAGGCATTTCTGCGGGTGAAGGAAGAAATTCCTCACGCCATTGCGGTTCATGTGGAAGAGATGCTGGATGCGCCGGATCGCAAGAAAGTCTCGATCAGCGCGAATCTGATTGTCGAGCGCGAGAGCCAGCGAGGGATTCTGATCGGGAAAGGGGGTTCGATGGTGAAGGCAATCGGTCAGGATGCGCGGAAGCAGATCGAAGAACTTCTTGGCCGGCCGGTCTTTCTTACTTTGCGCGTGAAGGTAGTCGAGAAATGGCGCAAGGAGCAACGTGCGTTGAAGGAACTGGGGTATCACCGGCGGTAAGCCCCTGGATTCGAGCGCCAGTTGTGCTGCTGGACTCCAGGGTTCATGGTGGATTTACCCGGAAATCTGATTCGGCATAGAATGGATCAAGGAGGAGTCTGGAAAGAGGACGGTGTGGAAAAATGGAAAAGTTCACAGCGGTATTTGAGAGATACCCGGAGGGATGGCTCGGCTATGTGGAGGAGCTGCCGGGTGCGAATACCCAGGGGCGGACTCTGGAAGAAACTCGCGAAAATCTCAAAGAGGCGATTCAATTGGTGATAGAGGCCAACCGCGAACTGTCGCGCCGAGAGTATGAGGGAAAAGTGGTCATTCGGGAAGAATTACTCGTCACGGTTTCATGAAGTGGCAGGTTTTCAAAAGACATTTGGAGAGAAATCGTTGCTCTCTGCTTCGGGAGGGGGGTAAGCATTCCGTTTATTGGAATCCGCTGAATCGCAAGGTTTCCACCGTACCTCGTCATCGCGAGATGGCGAGCCCCTTGTCCGCAAAATCTGTCGGGATTTGGACATCTCACAACCTTAACGTCCCTGACGCAATTGTCTCCCGATCAATAAACATGAGTTGCGGGGGTCCCGCAATCAAACCAATCCAGGCAAAGGCGGCAGCTGTACTGCCGCAGTCCGAAGGCGAACGGCCGAACGCCGCTACGG
>JAKPRU010001035.1 GCA_029557025.1 Candidatus Omnitrophota bacterium
TGCCAGTATTCAAAGGAACCGAAAGCGCCGATTCGTGAGGGAGTCTCCCTGCCGCCGAATTTCGAGGATTCTCTGGAGAACAAGCCGCTCGACCAAAAGCGATTTCTCACCGAGAACCAGGGCAAGTTTACTCTGACATACAGCACGGAGGATTGGATTCGTTATCGTTCGTACTATTGCGGCCTGATCGAAAAGGTGGATGGGCATCTGGGCGTTCTTCTTGATGCCCTGCATGAGAAGGGTGAGCAGGAGGATACAATCATTGTCTACACATCGGATCATGGCGACATGGGCGGTTCCCATCGGTTGCCGATGAAAGGTCCGTTCATGTATGACGAACTCTTGAATGTGCCTCTTGTGATTTCCTATCCGAAGCGATTCATGAATCCTGTTGTCACAGATTCTCTGGTAAGCCTTGTCGATCTTGTGCCGACCTTATGTGCCATGACCGGCGTCCGCTGGCCTGCGCCGCTTTCGGGTGTGGATCTTTCCCCCGCAATGGAGACCCCATCTCGGGGGGTCCGAACGGAAATCTTCGCTGAGTATTACGGCAAGCAGCAGTGGAAATGCCCCATCCGTACAATTCGTACCGTGCAATGGAAATACAACTTTTCCATCAGCGGCGAGGAAGAATTGTACGATTTGGAATCCGATCCGGGGGAATTACACAACCTGTCAAAATCCGCCGAACACACACAAACTCGGCTAGCGTTGTCAAAACAACTTCACGCCTGGCGCGAAAAAACGAGGGACCCGCTGTTGTAACGATCCCGCCATCTTGTGGGCGATTCGCACGGGCGCACGGCTGTACGCCCTGCGCAGCTCCCGCCTTCGTAAGGGCCATCCCCCCGGTGGTTGCCCCACGAGGCTTTCACGGTACACCCAGAAGATCCTTTACCACCCCATACGGATTTGTGGCACTCGCTACGTAATGCATTAGTTTTCGATCCTCGCCGTTGACACATTCATAGATGCCATATTGTTGGTAATAAGCCACCAGATCATTAAACATTTTGCCCGCCCGTTCGGGATTCCTTTTGTGTAACGCATGAATAATCCAGCCGGAAGCCGTTCCCCAGTACGCGCCATTCTGGTATGTGCCGGGCTTAACCGGAACCAGCATCCGGTCCCAGGATGCACCATCCAATAGATGACACACCTGCCCGTGCTGTACCATACGGCTAAAGTTTGCATCGAGATACCGTGCAATGCGTGCGCTCTGCTCAGGTGTAGCGATTCCGATATAGACCGCATACGCGCTGCCCCACAGGTCAATCTGTCGGCAATCCAGACTTGCGGCAAAGAACATCCCGCTTTCCTCGTCCCATAATATTTGCAGACCTTGCTCGATGGCTCTTGCCCGTAAAGCATACTCATCGGCATCCCCGGCTCCCGATTGTATGGAGAGATCCTCCATCGCTTTGCAGGCTTCCCAGTACAGAAGGGAGCTGAACAGCAAATCGCCGGTTTTCGCGACCGTATCGGTGAATCCGAATGGGGATTGCGGATTATCGGGATCGTTCCAGACCAGGCCGTTGCGAGACCGTTCCAGAAAATCGAGTCCCCTGCGCAGTGCGGGTTCCACTTCACGGAAGAAATCAAGATCACCGCGACGGTTGACATCCAGCGCCACCAGTTTGGCCATGAACGGGCCGTTGTCCTTGGCGTGATCGTTAATCGGATTGGTGTCCCCGCCGGGGCTATAAACAGGAACCCCATCGGCGCGGACCC
>JAKPRU010001039.1 GCA_029557025.1 Candidatus Omnitrophota bacterium
GGGTGACGGCCAGGCCGGTTCTGCCTACTTTAGAAGATGCGTATGTGCTGTTTCTGGGACGCGGAGGGGTTGTAATAGAACAGAAGGCACGGATGGGGCAAATACCACAGCCATTCTGAAAGGAGCCGGTAAGAAAATGGACAGAGTGTTCCGGGCCGTATGGCGCTGGATTATATTCCTGCCGCTCCATCTCACCTGGCATTGGCCGAAAACGGCCGGGCGGGGGTTGGTGCGAGTCGCACGGGCCATCACACACGGGATCGCCACAGCGTATAACCGGCTTTGGAAGAGCAGTCGATACTATGGAGCGTTGTTCCTCTATACCTCCCGTCGGTTCCTTCGCGTCGAGGGATACATCGCTGTCCTCGCGGCGATTTTATGGCTCTCCCCTCTGTTCATGAATTATTCACCCAAAGGGGGACGGGAGCTTCTGGAGTCCTGTTACCCTCTGTTCACCGTAATCATGATTTTGATCACCAGCAACCTGCTGCCTCGGGAACGGGATGAAAACTCCCTGGAAATCCTCTGGAGCCAGCCGCTCCCACGAGGTGGCATTATATTGGTGCAGGTACTCTCACTCACGGCGTGGTGCGGTGGACTGACACTTCTGATCTTTGCCGTTTTCGGTCGTTTCCTGTCTGCCGCGTTGTACCCTCTTTGGTTTGCCGGATTCTGTCTGAGCACGGCCTTTGCGGTAGCCCTGATCACTGTCTTGATTTCGACCTTCTGCCGCAATGCCGTGGCCACGGCCATCGTCGCCGTGCTGTTATTCGGCATTCATTATTTCTGGCTGAAAGAAATCGGGCCGATTAATCTCTACTTCAATCCGCTGCCGTCGAGTGTCTGGACAAGGGGTTCCTCCGGCGAAGTCGCCGTATGGGCCGCCGTGGCCAATCGCCTGTTTCTCATCGCGCTTCTGGGATTCGTTTACGATTATCTGTTGCGCCGTCTTCGATACAGCTCCGTATGGCTGACCTAGAGTTGTGAGGTTGCAGGAATGAACGAAACACAGCCCCCCCATGCAGGGGATCAGAAGAAAGACACCACCATCGGGAACTTTGCGGTCCGGTATCCCGTGACGGTGACTATGTTCTTTCTGGGAATCATCCTGTTGGGCGCAATTTCCGTTACCAACCTGCCCACGAACCTGTTCCCGGACCTGCGCATCCCACGAATCACAATTACCGCGGATGCCCCCGGCCTGTCACCGGAGGAAGTGGAACGCGAGGTCTGTGAGCGCTACGAGTCCTTTCTGACAACCGTGAAAGGCGTGGAGCATGTCACCAGCGTATCCCGCGCCGATGGCGGTGTGGTCCAGGTCGATTTCGACTGGGGAACGGATATGGATTTCGCCCTCCTGGAGGTTAAGAAATCCATTGGGTATTTCAACATCGACGCTTTATCGGAACCGGCCAGCGTTCTTCGATATGATCCCAACCAGCTTCCCATTGTCACACTGGCGCTCACCGGCGACCGAACGATGGATTACCTGTACCTCCTGGCTTACCGATCCATCGGTCCGGACCTGGAACGCATCGCTGGCGTGGCGCGAGCCGAGATCTCCGGCGGGCTGATCCCCGAAGTTCGCTGCCGCCTGGCTCCCGAATTGCTCACGTTTTATGAGATCACCACCGAACAGGTGATTCAGGCTCTCACTCAGGCCAATGTCAGTGCATCGGGGGGCTGGGTAGAGGAGGGTAATCAACGTTACCTGATCCGGGCAGTCGGGGAATTACAGGATATCGACCAAATCAAGGACGTTGTGGTCACATACAAAGGGAGCGTGCCGATCTACCTTCAGGATTTGGGCGACATCCGCTGGGATTTCAAAGAGTTGGAGAACTTTGTCCGATTCGATGGGAAACCCGCCGTGGGTCTGGCTCTTTACAAAGAATCGGGGACCAACACGGTGGAGGTTGTACGCCGTGTCCGGGAATTCCTTGCTCAAGATCGAGCCAACCTGCCGAAAGATACGAAGCTGGAGATGGCTTACGACCAATCGGTATTCATCCGCCAGGCAATCACCGAAGTCCAATCGAACGCTATTTCCGGCGGCCTATTGGCAATTGGGATTCTGTTTGTGTTTCTGCGCCATATTCGCTCCACTTTCATTGTGGGGCTTTCGATTCCCGTCTCGATCATCGCCACGTTCAACCTGATGTATTTCATGGATCTTTCTCTGAATATCATGTCTCTGGGCGGATTGGCGCTCGGAGCGGGAATGCTGGTGGACAACGCCATTGTTGTACTCGAAAACATCTTCCGCCATCGTCAGATCGGAAAGAACGCCAGGCAGGCAGCCGTGGACGGAGCCAACGAGGTCACGGCCGCCATCAGTGCATCCACCCTCACAACCGTTGTGGTGTTCGTTCCCATCGTGTTCCTGGGCGGCGTAACCGCCCAGCTGTTCAAAGAACAGGCGCTGACCGTGGTGTTCTCCCTCATGACCTCCCTGCTGGTCGCCCTGATTATGATCCCCGCGATGGCCTCGCGGTTCCTGAGCGGGGTTCCCCGTTCGGCAGGCGCGCGATATCGACTGTTTACGGCCTCTCTCCGCTGGGCGCTTCATCATCGCTTCCTGGTCATTCTCCTTACAGTCGTTCTCACGGTGGGCAGTATCCAGGTAGCGAAGAATATCAAGCGCGAGTTCATTCCGCAGGCTGCTGAGAAACAATTCATTGTCAAACTCCGAATGCCGCCCGGAAGCGAGCTGGAGGTCACCGATCACGCAGCCGTTGCGGTCGAAGGCTGGATTCGCGAAAACGGCCCCGATGTGGAACATGTTTTTGCGCGGGTTGGAAAAGGCCCCGAGCGGATTGCCGGCGCAGAACAGGAACCGGAAGGACCGCATACCGCTGAGGTCTTGGTGAGTCTGAAGACCAACAGCACCCTCAATGTCCCGAAAATCATCGCTACTCTGGATCAGAGAATAAAACAAATCTACGGGCTGACCGCGAATTACATTCTCTCGCAGAGCTCTCTTTCCAACATGATCGGGGCCGAGCAGGCCGCCATTGTCATTGAGGTAAAGGGACGCAAATTAAGCACGCTTGTTGATTTGTCCAAACAGATCTATGAGCGAATGAATCCCCTGCCCGAACTGACCAATGTGCGGACAAATATCCTGGAGGGCAACCCGGAGGTGAATCTGATTCCGGACCGTGCCCTTATGGCCAGCCTCAATCTGTCCCCCCAGAAGATTATCTCGCTCATCAGCAACCATTTGAGGGGAGAGGTCGCCACCAGCATTCAGGATGTTGACCAGACCAAGGATATCCGTGTTCAACTTGGCGAGGATGACCAGACCTTGACTGACCTCAAGGATCTGCTTGTCCCCGTCGCAAATGGGAAAGCCGTCCGTCTCGCGGAACTGGTGAAATTCGACATTCAGCCGGGTCCTCGAGAGATTGTACATAAGGACCAGGAACGAATCGCTCAGATTTTCGCCGATTTTGCGGAAGGAGTGAAATTGTCCGATGCCGTAAGCGCGGTGCGAGACCGTCTTGCCACAATCAACCTGCCCGAGAATTATTACATCCGACTCGGCGGGGAGGAACAACGCCGCGCGGAATCGTTCCAGGGATTGCTGTTTGCGCTGGTTCTCGCGTTGATCCTGGTTTACATGGTCATGGCTTCGTTGTTTGAGTCGCTCATCCATCCCTTCATCATCATGTTCTCCATGCCGCTGGCGGCCATCGGGGTGATTTGGGCATTCTATTGGTCCGGTCAGACCCTGAACATGATGGGATACATCGGGATCATCATGCTGGCCGGCATTGCGGTGAACAACGCCATCGTACTGATCGACTATGTAAACCGGCTGCGCCGCGAGGAGGGAGTGGAAACCCTTGAAGCGCTGGTCCGGGGTGTCCAGAGACGCATCCGCCCCATCTTCATGACGACCCTCACGACCATTCTCGCCCTGGTTCCACTCGCCCTTGGGTTCGGCGAGGGCGCCGAGATTCGCGCGCCGATGGCAATCGCTGTGATCGGTGGACTGGTCTCCTCCACGGTTCTGACCCTGGTCTTCGTCCCCGTGCTGTATTACCTGGTTGATTCTTTTATGCAATTCCTGGCGCGGAAGCTGAAACGGGAGGAGGAAAACGAGGAAGAACCCGTTGGAAACCGGGTCGCGGGGGGGGCAGCATGATCCGTCAATTGTGGGCCATCGCCGCAACGGAAACGCTCATGTCCCGGCGGACCTGGCGGTTCTGGCTCATTGTCCTGCTTCTACTGGGGATCGTGTATCTGAGTTGGCGAGATTATATGAAGTTCATCGAAAGCGGTATGTATCTTGCACCCGATCATTCATTCGGAAATCGCTCTTATGAAGAGCATTACGATGTGCGAAGACCCTGGATAAGCCGCTCGGTTAATAATTACGCGGCGCTGCTTTCCCTGGCGATCATCTGGATCGGCGGAGTCGCCCTGGCCCTGGACAGCTGTTCGCGCCTGCGGCGGACCGGGATGGAGAAGATCCTCTTCCCCCGTCCCTTTGCCACGTTCACCTTCGTTCTCGGAAGGTATTTGGGGGTCTTGCTTGTCATTCTCCCTGTGGCCGCCGTTCCCTGGATCGGCTTCGGCCTGTTGCAAACCATTTACGGTCATTCGGAGGTGGTCTGGCAGCCGTTTCTGAGCTGTTATGCGTTTGTTGTGGTTCCGGTGCTGATTCCGCTGGTGGCCTTGGCTCTTTGGCTCCGGTCTGTCCTGAAACACGATCTGGCCGCGATTCTGTTTATCGGTTTGTTCTCCGTGCTTTTCGTATACCTTGCGCGTGACCCCGTCGATATCCTTCGCCGGAACTGGCAGGCATTGGTCGGTTCTTCTCCCGCGTTGGGAGCAAGAATTGACTTCCACGCCCAGCTGCCGGGTCTTCTTATTCTGGGATTTCTTACGCTCTTCTTCCTTCTGCTGGCTCCGTTTCATTTGCGTCGGCAGGAGCCGCAGCGTCGAATCCTGCGGCGTGGCGGCTACCGCTGGTTCGCCATTCCAACGTTTCTGCGCTGGTTGACAGACTTACGGATGGACCGGAATCTCCCTGTGCTTCTCAAGGTTTCGGCGCTGATCGCCGCACTGGTTGTCGGCGCAGGCGCTGTCTTCGGATATATCGAAGTCAGGGAGGCCAACCGGAAACAGATTTCCATCGGAAAAAGGATGAATGAGCTCCGGGAGTCTCCCCCGCCGACCTCCCCGTTCGACCTCCTGAACTATGACATCGAACTCGCTGTCGACTTCCGCCGAAATCGGATCGAATCAGCATCGACTATCCTGATTCGATCTGCAACGGACAACCTTTCCTCCCTTCGGTTTTTTCTTAATCGCGGACTGGAAATTCGGGAAGCAAGCTCATCGAACGGTGTTCCGGATTGCACGCGAGATGTCGATATCCTGACTGTGAACCTGCCCAGCCCTCTGGTGAATTCCGAGACTATGGAGATCCGGCTGCAATCTGAAGGTTCTTTGATCGGATGGAGTGGCGTGAAAAGCCTGCATCCCGATTTCGGATTCCTGAACCTGGAAGACAACTGGTATCCGGTGCAGTATCGCCCTTTATCCAAATTCGGAAGCGCAACATCTCCACTCACCGACCCGGATCTATTCCAGGCGCGGATAACCGTTGTCGCTCCATCCGAATCAACCGTCGTTTTCCCAAGCGAACGCCTTCAGACAGAGGATCGGAACGGACAGACTCGTTGGGTTTTCCGAACGGGGCATCCGGTGGAACACCTTCAGGTTCTGTGGGGTGATTACCGGGAGATAAAGGGAACTTTCGGGAACATCTCCTCTTCGTTCTACCACTTCCCCGGCCATCGATACCAGGCACAAATCTATCTGGAAGATATGGGCGACGAACAGAAAAATGCTTTTGAAAAGTTCGGTCCGTTCCCATTCTCCAGAATGGTGTTCTGTGAGATTCCCATGGATTTCTCCTGGGGGTTGCCCGGTGAGTCGATGCCCGGATTCCTGCCCGTGGCCGAGTCGCGACTGGTCTATCTCCATGAAGCGATCTGGAAATTGGATCGATTGGACCTGAAGCCCTCGGAGGTCCCATTCTTTTCCCAACTCGAATCCACCGTCCGAGACTTGCACAGGACATTCAGGGACTTTCTGGTCACCAACTATTTCCGTAAGACTTTCCATACGGTCGGCCCGTACGCATTCTGGCTGAACCGATACCTGCCGATGTACGTGGAGAAGTCACTGGAAACCGCATCCTGGCGACGGTGGCTGTTCAATTACGATGCCGGTGCGCTACCTGATACGCTCGCGCCTGTTCTGGCCAGATCCATTACCGACATTCACAACGACAACCCCGCATCCAATGCCGAACGACTCCGAGGCGAGGGAGTCTTCCGAATGCTCCATCATCTCCTCGGAGAAGAAAACTGGACGATTTTCCTGCACCGATTCTCGGAACGGTTCAAATTCCGCGATGTCTCCGACCGAGATATTTTGCGCCTCGCCAATGAATTATCCGATCAACCTCTCGACTGGTTTTTCGAGCAATGGCTATACGGAGACGTGTTGCCTCGATATGAAATCACGCTGGCGGAAGCAAGAGTTGTCAAGAAGTCGGGCGCAATCCGAGTGGCCTACAAAGCCACCGTACGGATCAAGAACCACGGAACGGGTAAAATGGCCGTTCCCATCTATGTCCAAACCGAACGTGACCATATTCTTCGAAACCTCTGGCTTGACACGGGACAAGAAGACACATTGACCCTGGAGACACCTCATCGTCCCACGTTTGCCATGGTCGATCCGGAGCATTGGGTTCTACAGGATCCGTTTGTTCACCCGGATACGAAGGCCCGTGGTCACTCCGAACGCAAATTCGATGTCCTTTTGGATTCCGAATCTCAACCGGCCGTGTCGGCGGCGAAACCCGGGGGCGAAACTCAATGAACTTGCCCGAAATCGCAGTGAAGCGCCCGATCGCCACGGTCATGCTGTTTGCCGCCGTGGTGGTCTTAGGGTTGGTTTCGTTCACTCGGCTACCCATTCAGTTCCTGCCGGACATCAGCCCGCCGGCGATGGGAAGTTTTCTCTTCTACCGCCGTCCGCTGGGTACGGAGGAGATGGAGCGGCGGATCATGATTCCCATCGAATCCATGATCGCGCAACTGCCGGGTGTCAAACGCATTTACGGCAACGGGAGTACCAATCGCTGCTTTTTCTTTATCGAATTCAATTTCGGCACGAATGTCCGCTATCGTTCGGTCGAACTGCAAGAGGAATTGGATCGGTTCCGGCGCACTTTCCCGCGAGGCTCCATCGACTGCCGCGTATTTCCGTTCGACAGCTCCCGCGAGAACCGCCAAGCCATGCAAATCGCCCTCACCGGGCCTAACAGCGATCCCTACCTGGAAATCATCAATGTCGATCGAGTCGGGGAACGCCTCAATGAAATCGATGGCGTTTCCCAGGTAGACATTTGGGGAGGACGCGAGAAAATCATCGAGGTCGCGGTTGAACAAGACCGGATGCAGGAATTCAACAGCCCACTCTTCCAGATTCTTTCACGAGTCCGAACCTATACTGCCGAGCCGGTATTCCTGGGAAAGGTCTTTGACCGGGGAGTGGCCCACTACGTACGCATGTCCGGCCAATTTCGAACCGCCCACGAACTGGAGGATGTCATCATCCGCCAGGAGGGAAATCTGAAATTGGATCAACTCAGCCAGGTACGCGAGATGCGGCTGAATCGACGATGGATATCGCGGGTGGACGGCAACCCGGCCGTGAATATCGAGATTCAGAAAGATTCCCTGACTAACCCCATCGCCTTGTCGAAACGGGTTCGTCAGAGTTTCGAACGCATCAAGCAAGACCTCCCACACGGATATGACTTCAGCGTGATTCGAGACAGCGCCGAGTTGATTCTGGAGGCCATCCGGGGTCTGAGCAAAGTGGCCGCCGTCGGGATCGCGCTCTCATTGCTCATGATTTTCTTGTTCGTCCACGATGTGAAAGTCACGGCCATCCTGGCCCTGGTTATCCCGATTTCGATCATCGCCACGTTCAACCTGATGTACTTCGGGGACCTGACAATCAACATCGTTACCCTCGTCGGACTGGCCGTGGGAATCGGCAGCCTGGTGGACAACGGAATCGTTGTCCTGGAAAACATTACTCGCCATTATGAGCGGGGGGTTCCTCCTCAACAGGCGGCCATCCGAGGAACCAGCGAGGTGGGACGGGCCATTTTCGGCTTAACCATCACGAACGTGGCCGTCTTTCTGCCGATCATTTTTATCGAGGACTGGATTCGGATCATTTTCGAGGAAGGCGCGCTCGCGGTGATCTTCCCCATGGTGGTATCCGCGCTGGCGGCAATTCTGCTCGTTCCCATGCTTGCTTCCAAGGTGTTGAGTCAGAGGCAACACAAGAGGAAATCAAGAGTTCGAGACATCTTCCGGCGGATTCCTGGAGTGAGCGTTATCGGTGAGGGACTGCGTCGAGTTCCCCGCCCCAATATGGTCTCTACGCGGCGGTTCTACGGAAATCTCCTCAAGTCATGCTTGCGCCACCGTGTCCGTCTCGCCATCGGCATCTTTCTGCTGTTGCTCTATACCTACTATTACAGTATGGGTGGTATCGCGATGGGCACAATGCGTGATCCGGAAGAGGCGGAAGGATTCGAAGTATTTATCTTTCCGCCGCGAGGCACCAAACAATCCTACACAATCAATGTTTGCGCCAAGGTGGAAGCCCTGCTGAAAGAGCATGTCCCCGAAAACAAGCATCTGCGCACCTGGGTGAGCGACGACGATGCGCATATCCATGTCGAACTGGTCGATCGCTCCGAGCGGAAACGCGATGTCCCGCAAATCAAGGAAGAACTCCGCACCTACTTTGAGCAAATTCCCGACGCGGATGTCACATTCGATTGGTGGCGAAGACGACGCGAAAGTGAAATGGTTTCTCCTGTAATCAGCACCGGCGGCGGTGTGATCGAGGTCCGGGGACCGGAGCAGGCTCAACTGGAACGTGTGGTCGATGAGGTTATGGCGCTGATCCAGGAAGTCCCCGGTATCCGGGATGTTTCCTCCGACCTGGAAAGCGGTGCGCTGGAAATGCACTTCAAGCCGGACCGTGAAAAAGCCTCCCTTCTTCAGGTCACCCCCCAGAGCATTGCCCAGCATCTCCAGGCTGCCCAGCGTCGAGGTGACTTCTCCACCATTCGTCTCAAGCGCGAAGAGGAAGAAATCGACATCCTGTTCCAGCAGATCACCCAGGAAAGGCAGGCGCCGGTTGCGGAAGAAGAACGTGAAGGTCTTACGCTGTCGGAGATGCGCGATCTGCCCATCTTTGCTCCAAGTCTTCGCACCACTGTGCCCCTCTCCGATCTGGGAGTGTTCGAACAGGTGCGCGGCGCGCAGTGGATCCAGCGAGACAATCAGTCCAGGATTATCAATATCCGTTACGGTTACACTCCCAGCGCCAAGCAGCGCGAGGTGGATGAGATTCTCAAGGATATCACCGAGAATTACCCTGTTCCCGCCGGATTTTCCATGCAACTGGGCGGGTCCAGCCAGGAATGGCAGAATATGCTCTC
>JAKPRU010001050.1 GCA_029557025.1 Candidatus Omnitrophota bacterium
GCTCGATCGAGGCTTCCCCTTTCGTCCCGGATATCCAACATACTGTTCAATCCGTCGAACATCCTCGGGTTGGACCGTCTTAACTTTGGCTAAAATTAATAGACGATTGATTTGGTGGCCGACATCTTCCTCCCAGCGATCAGGATCCAATTCAGCCTCCAATGCTTTGCGCCGCACCTCAGCAATAATCCGGAATTTTTCCGATTTGCCATCTGGCGTCCATTGCATCGTCAAATCCTTTCACCATCATATTTTTCTTACGCATCATTTTTATTACAATATTAGGATTTATGTTACAATTTTATTCATCTTAAAAGGCGGAGACGTTCTAGCTAAATACCTCTAATTCAATAGGTTACTCTAATATTCGCATACTTCGTGCGGGGTGGCCACATTTTAACCGTCAACGTCCTCGCTCCAGTTTCATCGTCGCAGCAAACGCCTTTGTACCGATGGCCCGTTCTCCGTCCACTGCGCGAACAATCTGTTCACCCACGCCCGTCATCAACCGTTCTGTTTCCGAAAGCCGGAAACAGCGGGCAAGGCAGATACCTCCTGACCCACCCGGCTGGGGGAAGACAGAGCGGAGGAGATAGCATGGAAATGAGCATCGAGGTCAAGGGGATCGAGGAGTAAGGCCGATGGGTTGAATCCCTCGGCCGTTAGGAATTTAGCCGGAGTTCTCTGTCCTTTGGAATAATTCGGTCGGCCGAAGTTCCACCACCGTTGATAGGTGGTGACCTTGGCAAAGAAGTCGCGACGGGACTGGAATGTTTCGAGGCCCAAGAATTCCGATTCGATAAAGCTATGAAAGCTTTCGACATCGGCATGGGCATTCGGGGTGGCTGGGGGGGAAAAGCAATGGGTCGCGCCCTTGGAGCGAATGACGGCCGGGAAGCCTGAGAGGCGTTCGGATTTTTCCTGGCCGCCAAATTCAGCGCCATTATCGGTCGACACCGTAAGGCGGTCCAAGGGGAAGCCCTGATCGCGAAGGTGAAGCAAGACCCGTTTGACCGAGAGCACCGCAAAGGTGGCGGAGAGCTCATTGGCATAATTGACAAACACCGCGCCGCTTATGACATCGCGCAGCGTGTATTCATGCCGCGGGAGCTGGTGGGCGGTCATCCGTTGGTCGGCGAATGGAAG
>JAKPRU010001087.1 GCA_029557025.1 Candidatus Omnitrophota bacterium
ACGAGAATCACATCCGGGTCCTGCCGCAACGCGGCCCGCAAACCGTCCGCAAACGAAACCACGTCAACATGCAGCTCCCGGTGCGTCACAATGGACCGCTGGTGCGGATGGAAATACTCGATCGGATCTTCAATCGTAATGATGTGCGTATCGCGCTCCCGATTGATATAGTCGATCATTGACGCAAGGGTTGTCGTTTTGCCGGAACCGGTCGGCCCCACAACCAGAACCAGTCCACGGGGACGATGAAGCAGTTCCTTGATCGCGTCGACGGGCAATCCCAGCTGCTCGAAGCTGAGAATCCGTGACGGAATGAGACGCATAACCATCCCGTAATTCCCCATGTTTCGGAAAATGGAAACACGAAACCGCGCCAGGTTCTGGAACGCATACCCGTAGTCGGCAGAGCCGATCTCCGCAATGGCCTCGCGGTGCATGTC
Source organism: Candidatus Omnitrophota bacterium (assembly GCA_029557025.1). GTDB lineage: Bacteria > Hinthialibacterota > Hinthialibacteria > Hinthialibacterales > JAKPRU01 > JAKPRU01. Next base: position 441 of record JAKPRU010001087.1, read on the forward strand.
CGGCGAGATGCTCTGCATCAGGTATTCCGTGTCCTCGGGACGGAGCGGCTCGTTTCCGAGATCCTCCAGTCGCCCGTCAATCCGGATCACGGGGGGACGGCCCACACGCAAATGAAGATCGGAAGCATCACGCTCCACGACGATCTTCAAAAGATCCTCCATCTCATATTTGGTAGTCTTTCTTACGTTGACCAAGGTCTAATCTGCCTCCGGTGCCTGAAGAATGAATTTCGGTTTATTTTTCGATCCGGGCTTATATCTCGTCGCCCGCGGTAATTCGTGCAACCTCAACCATCGTAGTATCGCCGCGAAGAACTTTCTTCCAGCCGTCCTCACGCAGTGTGCGCATCCCCTGTTGCCGCGCCACCTTCCGGATCACGTCGGAACCGGAGTTCTCCATAACCAATTTCCGTATTTCATCCGAGTTTTCCATGACTTCGTGAATGGCGGTACGGCCCTTATACCCTGTATAATTGCAAATCTCGCAGCCGCGCCCCCGATAGAACGGAACGCCTTTGTATTCATCCGGATCAAATCCGAGGTTTCTGATCACCGTGGGATCGGCTTCGTATGTTTCCTTGCATTCTTTGCAGATCGTTCGAACAAGACGCTGGGCAATCACGGCCTGAATGGCGGAAGCAACCAGGAACGGCTTGATTCCCATTTCCACGAGACGAGTGTTAGCGCCAGGAGCGTCATTCGTGTGCAGCGTGGAGAAAACCAAGTGCCCCGTCATGGCCGCACTGATCGCAATTTCTGCGGTTTCCAGGTCACGAATCTCCCCGACCAGAATCACGTTGGGAGCCTGGCGCAGGATGGATCGGAGCGCTTTGGCGAAAGTCAACCCGATTTCATCATTCACCTGGACCTGGTTGATTCCCTCAATCTGATACTCCACCGGGTTTTCGACGGTGACGATTTTCGTATCGACATTATTGATCACGTTCAGTGCGGAATAGAGCGTGGTGGTTTTCCCGGAACCGGTCGGCCCGGTCATGAGGATGATCCCGTTCGGACGACGAATCATCGACTTGAATTTCTCGATGTTGTCCTCCAGGAATCCGATCTGCTCCAAACCCAAAAGTACTCCGGATTTCTCGAGAATACGGAGTACAACGCTTTCTCCGTGAAGTGCCGGAAGGGCGGATACACGGAAGTCCAATTCCCTTCCGAGTACCACCTGCTGAATCCGACCGTCCTGAGGTACACGTTTCTCGGCCAGGTCCATACCGGCCATCAGCTTGAGACGGGACAGGATCGGCCCCTGGAGTGTCTTGTCCGGCGATTGGATCTCATGCAGCACACCGTCAATTCGGAAGCGGATTCGGAACTTGTTCTCGAACGGTTCAAAGTGGATATCGGAAGATCTCATGCGCAACGCTTCGGTGAAGATCAAATCCACCAGCCGCTTGATGGGACCTTCCTCATCGGCTTTGACCTCCTTTAACGCCTGCTCGTAGGTGTCGGGACCGTCCGAGGCGGATTCGCTGATCTCGGTCAGCATATCCTCCACGATTGCGGTTTCCCCGGTGTAGTACCGCTCGATGGACCACTTGATTTCCTCCGGGCGGGCAAGAACCCATCGCAATTGTTTGCCGGGAAGCAGCAGAGAAACCGTGTCGATGGCCTCCACGTTGTGCGGATCGCCCACCGCCACCGTGACTTTCCCGTCCTGCGAATCCGTGACAATCACATTATACCGGACCGCCGTCTTTTTCGGCAGCAGATTCACCACTTCCGGCAACAGGCGGGTCTTGCGAAGTTGAATCACTTCCATGCCCGTCTGTTTGGCAAGGACCTCCATGCGATCTTCAACCGTGGTGGTCTCCACGGTTGAATAATCGATGTCGGAAATGCGTTGCGCGCTTTCCTCTTCGGAGAGGCCTATCCGGCCGGTCTTCGGCTCAGAATCGCTGTCTTCCATATCTCCATTGAGGATCGCAATGTTTTCCGTTTGTTCCTGAGCCATAACTTCCGGTTCCTTTTGAAAAAGGTTGCTTTCGGATGGTTGCAGAATCCGCGCTGCCTCGGACAGCGTGATGATTCATCACCCATCTAAAAATGATAACCATTCCGTGAAAGAGTCGTCAAGCACTCATCGCGATATTGCCTTTCGACTCGTTCGTTTGTTTCAGGCCCCCGAAAAGCCGATCCAGCCTGCGATGCGCTCGATCATCGCTCGAACATCCGGTTGATCGGGCTGATATCGCAGAGAAGTGGAAAGCGACCGGTGTGCCGCTTGATATAAGCCCTGGTCCGCATACAACTGCCCCAGCAGTCGATGCCCGTCCGCCGATGTCGGTTCGATCCGCAGCGTCTTCTGAAAAGACTCTTCCGCCTCCGTATATTTTCCCAAATGAACCATTGTCACACCATGGTTCATCCAGATCCAGGCATCATCGGGACATAGCTTCGCGGCCTGCTCCAGGAGAAGCGCAGCCCTCGACCAGTCCTGCTCCATCTCGGCCACATATCCATACAACGCCAAGATACTCGGTCCCGCATCCTCTCGAAACGGTCCCAGCAGATTCCGCACTTTCTTGATTTCTCCCTTGCGCAGCAGCAAAAGGGCATACTCTGTATTTAAATCCGAACGATCCGTGCTCGACTCCTCGGCTTCGGTAAAGTAACGCTCGGCGGAAACGGTGTCTCCGGTTTCCCATGCCAGGCAGGCCAGATTCCGCTGCACGACGCTTCGGTTCGATCCCAGCTCCAGCATGTCCCGATAGTACCCCTGAGCGACATCCAAATTACCCCGAAGGCGGAAGAGGTACGCTAGCCGGTCCAGCGCCGGAACAAAATCCGGATTCTTTTCCACAATGGAGCGGTAGCGCAGGATCGCTTCTTCGGGCTGGCCGCTCTGCTCCAACCGGGAAGCGATTTCATACAAATAAAACGGGGTTCCTTCAGCGGCAGCCGGGGTCTCCGCGCCGCCTGCCTGGGCGGGAATCCCGATTCGCAGCGCGAGCGCCTTTGCCGGATCATAAATGGGAGAATCGACCCGTGTAAGGCGATAAAGTAACTCCCCTGCTCGATTCCGATCTCCGGACATCGCGGCGCAGCAAGCCCGGATCAAGTCGCACCAATCCGAAAGCGTCCGGTCCAGGTTTGCCTGAGTCGAATCGATTCGATTCAGGAGAATCTCCGCTTCGGAATACCGGCCCTGTAAGGCGGCCAGCGCCGACTTGAGCAACAGGTATCGATTGGACGGCAACGGATTGCTTTGCTTCAGCGCCTCCTCGGCCTCCTCAAATCGATAAGCTCTCAGCAAGAGCTGGACACGAAGCCAGAGGTCCTCAGCCGTGTTGTCACCGGAAACATGCGCCAATGCCTGCCGGAGGTGTCCGGCATGTTGCTCCGCCAATACGGAAACCCGCGTGTAGCGCGGATCACCAGCAAGTCGCACATTAACACGCGAAAGCGTCTGTCGCGCCTCGTGCGGTCGGCCCAGTAAGAGGGCCGCCACGGCCGTATTCAGAAACGCCAGCGGCGGCGGTGCAGACTGACGAAGCACGACCTCGGAGATTTCTAGGGCACGTATCGGATTCCCTTCCAGTAGTGAGGCCGTCTGCTGAAAGAAAGCCACCCAGACATTCTCCGGAGCGCCTTCCGATAAGGAACCGGCAAACGGCGGACCTGTCCAACTCTCGCCGGCAGCGGACTTGCGGATCGCCTCCTCCAGAAGTCCCCCAACAAACACCGGCGATTCCCGGATCAACTCACGAAGGGTCAATTCCGCTTCCTCCCGTAAACCGGCGACCAGATACGCTTCATATAACTGAAGAAGCAGAATTGGCGACTCGACCTTGTCTTTGATGGGAGACAACAACCCGGTGACCCGGGTCGGCTCCCCCATCAGTGCGCAAATCGCGGCCAGATTCAGACGCGATTGAAGCCCTTCCGGGGTATTCTGTTCTGCAATTTCTTGAAGCGAAGATGCCGCTCTCTCGATAAATCCCTGGTGATAGTCCAGCAGCGCTCTCTGTCGGGCAACCGCCGGAGCGGGCGCGCCCAAATCCAGCGCCTCGCGGAAGTCGGACTCCGCACGATCGAATTGACGTTTTGCAAGTCGAACCTCCCCGCGTAACAGGTAAGCCCTCGCCGGATTCTCCATCAGGCGGATAGCCTGTTCTGCCGCCGATTCCGCTTCCGCCAGATTCCGCTCGGCAAGCGATACCTGTCCCAGTACAAGATGCGCCAGGCCGATCCCCGGATTCTTGGCTATTGCCAAATTGAGGAAATGGCGGGCCTCCGAAAGCAATCGCTCGGAATAGCCGCCACTTTGAACCAGTTTCGCCGCGGCGGTCCCAATCAGCGACTGAGGATTGTACTCCGGGGTCTCGCCGAGCGCTGAGAATTGTTCCAGCGCAGACTGTGTATCTCCGGCATCCAGTTGAACCCAGCCCGCCAGCTCCAAAGCCCTCGGATCCCGCCCGGCGGGCGGAATGAACGGTGTCAGGGTCAGCAGCGCCGCATCAATCTCTCCCAACTCCCGTTGCGCTTGCGCCACAATCAGAGCCACCTCCAGGTCCCGTTTGTTGCGTTCATAGACCGGCGTGACCGTTTCCAGCGCCTTTTGCCATTGGCCTTTTCTTAATTGGGCCTTTGCCACAATCAACGCCGAGCTGCGCTCATATCGGACATACAGCACAAATCCGATCACAAGACCCAGAAGCACGGCCAATATGAGAGGAATCAGTATCTTCTTCATAATTTATTCCTGCGGCTTCAGCCGGGCCAAGATCATCCCATCCTTATTGTACACGATTTCCAGAACGGAGCTTTGCCAAAACGCTTCCAGGTTCTGAAATCCCGGATCCGCTTCAATGGCCGCACGCACAGAGTCATGCCATACAATCACCTGCTTCCACCGGGCCGCGGCATCTTTCAACCGCAACGGCTCTAGATCCCGCAATTGTTTAAGAAACTCTACGCTTTGCTGTGCGGGAAGACAGAGAAGCCAATATGCAGGGAGCTCTATAGATTGATTATAGTCCTGAATCGTCTTCTTGTCATAAAGAACGTATTGGATCCCCTGTTTCACGAGAACCTCCGCGATTCCCTGCACTGTCCCTGTTTCCCGCGCAATACCAATCAACGGCGGCGTGTCGAACCAGTCCGCACCCAGGTATCGACGGGGACAATGAAAGTTGTAATGCTGCCCGTGAATCAGGATTTTTTCGTCCGGGGGAACATATTGCGCCACCGCCTCAAAACCGTGATAAAACGTGCGCGTCGTCTGGTTGATCAAACGCAAATACCGCTCCTCATCCACAATGCCCCCAACCACCCGCCAGGGTGAGAATCCGTTCCGGTCACACAGTTTCCCGACATCCCATAGACCGTAATATGCCACCACAAACACCACGAGCCACCGAAAGATAACTTGCCGTTCCCAGAGACCCGCCGTGCCTACCGCCAGGGGAATCGCCAGCACACTCAAACACGGCAGCAAAAACCGGGCATCCCGGTACGTCCAGGCCCAGACCACAAACAGCACACCGCCTAACACCGCAAGCAGTCTCTTGCCGCTCGCTCCTCGCCCAAAGAAAAACAAGGCCGGCAGAGAGATCACATACAACGCGCTGACCGGCCAGTCTCCGAAATTGTTCTTGGCGACATCAATCGGTGACCAGAGCGGCTCGATCAACAGGCCCAGTGTGTTCAGCACCTTTTCCGGAAAAGAAAGAAATCTGGCCGCATTCAGATCACCTTTCAATCCGGCATGAAAGGAAAAGAATGCTGCGTTCGCCGCAGACCATTCCCCTTCGCCGAATATACTGATCCCCATCGGATAAACCGGATTCCGATGATATAGCACATTCTTGATATACCAGGGGGATGCGACCAGGAATGCTATCACAGACCCCCCAACGACTCCCCGGCATCTTCTCCAGTCCCACGGGCCGGAAAAATATGGAATGAGCAGCAATAAGGAAAGGAAAAAAAGGAAAATCAGCGCGGTGTATTTGCACCCCAGGAGCCACCCTCCCGCGAGTCCATACAAGATCACGGATCGCGGGGAAAATGTCCGGTTGTTCGCAAGCTGAATCCCGGCGGCAACTGACAGCAGAAGATACGCGCAAAGCCCCATTTCATTGAACGCCCACGATGCCAGAATCGGAACAAAGGGAATACTCACAAAAAACACCATGGCCAGTCCGCCCGCCACACACCCGCCACCGAGCACGGCCATCCGGTAGATCAATCCCAAGCAGGCCACCAGCATCGACCAGTGGATCATCTTCGCCACAGACGGCAATCCGAACGCCAGCGGGATGGCATACAGAATGTCGGTGGTCATCGGAAAATTGGAGAACGAGAGGTGCGGAATGCGTATAAAGCCGCCCTCTTCCAACCAGATCTTTGGCGCGGTGAGGTGATACCGAAGCGCATCGGACTGAGTCTCCGGCAACAACGACGAGAAAAAAGAACCCGCCATCAGCACAAAACACACAATACCCAGAATAATCGCCGATGGGGTCCGGGGGATCCGAATCTTGGCCGATCCTTCCCCCTCTCCCTGCGGGAGAGAGTCGGGGTGAGGGAGCGATGGTCGGCCTGCAATCCGCAATAAAAAGGGTGGCACAGACATGGTGACTGTGAAACATTCCCACACCCCCGCCATGCACCCCAATCCCAACAAGCACGCAATTTCCACAAAGTAAAACCCATGCCATGCCGCCAACACGAACAGACCGTGCGACAGTAACCCCCAGCCCACCAATGTTGACACCGCCCATGAGTAAAGCCATTCCGATTGCGGAACCAGCCATCGAAGCAGGAGTCGCCCCGCTCCCCACCCGGAAAACCAGAACACCAGCAACAACGCGCACTTCTGCCAATGGTGTGTAATGGTCTCTATCCGAAATAGAGAGAACACATCCGCCCCATAGGCGTAAATAAAATCCCATCGGACGGGGGTTCCCTGCAACTGTTTGGGGAGAATCGCGAGCGCGATGATTACAATCAATCCCAGGCAACAGAGATCGCGCCGTTGTGTCATCATGGAGAATCCAATGGCCCGGTGTGCGGTTCCAGTTCGATCGGCATTTCTTTCTGAATCGCCTCGATGAACCGATAAAACTCACTCAGGCAGGACGGAGAAACCCAGAACACCACCCGCCCCTCTTTCGGCGCAATACTCCGCACCACCGCCAGTCCCTCGCAGGCATCCAGTTGCGAGTTCAAATATCCGATCTCATGCGGGGCAACGCGCCCCTTGATGATCCAGGCATCCCGTGTCGGGTTCATGATCGAACCAGGATATCCGGCCGCTCGTATGGCTTGCCGCCCACACTGATCTCCAGCATTGGCCAGTTGCGTGCAGCCGTAAGAAATTCGACCCGCTTGGCATGGACCAGCAGAGTATCTTCACTCTTTGTTCCTGCAATGGAGGGATTCCAGGCCACGGCCTGCGCCTCGTGTACCAATTCCTTTGAATCGGGAGTCGCCGTAAATAATCGACCTAGGTAGCCGGATGGTCCCCCCTGGTGGTGCAATTGCCATTCATCCGCAAATCCCTGTTGCGCATAACAGGCCTGTCCCTTCCGAAATATCTCTCCATAGGAAACACCGGGCCGCGTCTCATGAATAAACGTCGCATCCACCGTGCAGACCGCCTTGTGTCTTCGCGCGAGCTCATCGGGAACAGGCCCGAAATGAACCAGCCGGGTCAGATTCGCGATCAGCCCCCACCGTCGGGCGCACAAAACCAGCATGACACAATGTTCCACACGGTTCGCTGTCGGAATGGGGTGACGATATTTCCGAAGTCGTTCATCCGCCGCGACAAGGATCAGCACAGGCCAGATCTCCCGCTTGTGCGCCTCGGCGGACAAGATTCCCGCAATCTCAAATTCGCTCATGCCCTTCTTGATACTCAAACAGGCGGCACGAACAGCCTCTTCGGAACGTCCCCCGATCCATCGGTATCGATCCTGCTCGGCTTCGGTCAGCACGCTATAGCATTCCAGAATATGATTCCGCACAATCGGGTCGGCTTCCGAGACCCACTTCCCCCTGCCGACAATGTCTTCGATTCTTGTCTTGAGCGCGCGATATCCCTTGTGCCAGGGGTAGTGAAGGTCTGCCAGGTCAAGACCGGGAAACTCCTCCTCCAAAAGTCGCGAGGTCTCGATGCTGGAGCAGATGAGATGTACTGAGTCCTCGGTCACCAGAAGCGGCCCGCACGATTCCACCGAGGCAAACATAATGAACGTTTCCGCCCCGCCCGTCAGCCAGGCAATTGTGCTTTGCTCGGTCAACAGGAGCCCCTCCAATCCGAGACTTTCGATAATTCGTCTGATTTTCAGCAATTTCTCTGCAAATTCATCGCGACGACTCTGTTCCACCGGCATTGTTTTTCTTCCTTTCGTGTGATGAAGACATTCTATTTTCGGGCAGCTCTTCAAGAGGGACAAGACCTGTGATCTCCCAGGGGTGGAATCGGCGCTGTCTGCCGTCCATTTCACGCAACATCAGGCATCCGTCGAGGTCGATTCCCTCCACAATCCCTGCAAGGATCGCCCCCCGATAAGTCACACGCGCCGGACAACCGATCATCGAGCAGAGATCCATCCACCGCCGATACAGTACAAGCCAACCCTCGCGATTCAATCGCTGCCACCACTCTCCAAGCCCATTGAGGAGACCCGCGAGAAGGATATTGCGATCCCATGTCCGGTCACGGACCTCGCACAGGGAGATGGCCCGGTCGCGCAGATCCGGTGGCCTGTCCGAATCCCGACTGGAGACATTCAAACCGATCCCCACGACAGCAAGGGAACACCCGGCCTTTGTCTCGGCCATGACGCCCCCGATCTTCCTTCTGTTTACGATTACATCGTTCGGCCACTTCAGCGATACCCTTACATCGGCATCTCGAATCAACATCTCGGCAACGGAAACTGCCGCCCAGATTGACAGGTATCCGGACGGTCGCGATTCCTCCCACGGCGTCGCCACGGACACCAGGAGATCTTTTCCAACCGGAGATATCCAACGGCTGCCGGAACGCCCGCGACCCAATGTCTGGCAATCGGCCGTTACCACCGTTCCCATCCCCGCTCCCCGCTTGATTTCCACCCACAGCACATCATTGGTCGATTCACAGGATGGAATGTGGATCAGCGGGTCCCCGAACGGATGCCCATCCAACCGGCTCTGAACCAGTGGGGGAGAAATCACGCTGCGTTGGCCTGTGTCGAGCAAAGGTATTTCTCCAACGAAAATCCGAAAGAAAAATCAAATATCGCAAATCCCAGAGAACCACCATGAACGCAAAGTCCCAGATATCGTATTGCATGAAACAGGAGGATCAGCACTTCCAGTTGCGCTTTCAGTGCTTTATCTTATGGGAATGCTGGCCGATTTCCTGGGTTCCTCGGTTGCTGACGTATGCGTGTTGAATTCATCAATCCGTTTCTCGAATCCGCCGATGAAGTGCTTCTTCAGCTGATTCAACTCAAGACCATCCGTGGCCGCCTGGCCCTGAAAATGCCGAACCAGCCCTATCCGGAGATCTGTATTGTCCTGGGCGTGGTTGGCAAGGTCGAAGGGCAGGTGATCTACGGTATGCAGGATGATTGCGCTCGAAACATCGCATCCCGCATGATGATGGGATTGCCCGTTGAGAGTTTGGACGACATGGCGAAAAGCGCTCTGGCCGAACTGGGCAACATGATCACAGGCCGTGCGACCATCGGCCTGGAATCGGCAGGGTATCCGTGCGATATCTCACCCCCTACTCTAATCAGTGCGAAGAACATCACGGTGTCTTCTCCGTCCACCCAGATTCTCGTGGTTCCCCTGGAGACCGAACTGGGGACCATCGATCTGCATGTCGGGCTCGAAGAATCGCGGGGAGAAAAGAAAAGACGGTAACGTGCGCACTCTCAAAATCCAAAGTTTGGGGGCAAAATACTTCCACTCCCTTCTCATGCCCGGACCATTGATGTCATTCCAACGAAACCTGCAATCCAGTATCCATAAAAGTGGGTGGCACAGATTTCCAGCCTGTGAAATCAAGCAAATCATGGTTCAGACCTCCTCCTTTCACGCCGCGCATTCGCTTGATTTCCAGCGGACAAAGAGTAAGTTGAGGAGACGGCATAGTCGGATTGCAAATCCCGGTCGGAGGTTCCGATGACAAATTCATTTCAGGCAAGGCTGGCATGTGGATGCCTGGTCGGCGATGGCGGCATGGGAACCCTGCTTCAAAGCGCCGGGCTGCCGGTCGGCGTGTGCGGCGAATTGTGGAATGTGGAACAGGCCGAGAAAGTTGTTGCTTTGCAGCGGCAATATGTGGATGCCGGTTCCGATTTACTGCTGACAAATACCTTCGGTGCTAATCCGCATAAATTGAATTCCTACGGCTTGGCAGATCGCACCGAGGAGCTCAATGCGGC
>JAKPRU010001088.1 GCA_029557025.1 Candidatus Omnitrophota bacterium
ATCCCTCATAAGTCCGGGCGGGATGTTTTCGTAAAAGGGGCCGTTTCTCCGCTGTTCGACCGGATGCATTGCCGCATCGGATCGACATTCATTTTTTCAGACCTGACCTCCCAACGCCTGCTGGAGGAACGGGCGCGACGAAACGACCGCATGACCGCCCTGGGCGAATTGGCTGCCGGTGTTGCTCACGAGATGCGCAATCCCCTGACCACGATCCGGGGATATTTGCAAATCCTTCCATCCATGAAGGACAACCCGGAATTCTTGCAGGAGTTTTCGGAGAATGTAATCCGAGAGATCGACCGGCTGGCGAATCTGACCGATGACATGCTCGACATGGCCAAACCGATCTCCAGCGATCTGGAGTGGCGCGACTTGGGGGATCTTTCGGAAGAGGTGCTTCAGTTTCTCGCAGACCGGTTCAGCCGGACCGGAATTACTTACGAAATCCGGCGCGATCCGCAGGGCAGCCCGGTGAAAATCGACAACAGTCGGCTCAAACAAGTATTGATCAATCTTCTGATCAATGCCATTGAGGCCCTCGGGCCGGCAGGAGGAAAAGTGCAGATTATGCTGTCACGATCCGAGGAACGATTGGCCCGTGATGAGGAAGTGCGGCCGTTCGCGGTTTGCCGCGTTCGCGATTCCGGACCGGGTATTCCGCAGAAAGACCTCGACCGTCTGTTCGATCCGTTTTTCACAACCAAACCGCACGGGACTGGTTTGGGGCTTGCGGTCTCCAACAGAATTGTCGAAGAGCATCACGGATTTCTCCGAGTGGAGAGCGAAGAGGGCACAGGGACGGAGTTCTCACTGTTTTTGCCGATCGGCGAACGCGATTCGGGACATTCCGAGGATATATCAGGACCTGATAAGATCCAGAGAAGGGAATAGGAATCATGCCGGCGTATGAGATCCTGGTTGTAGACGACGAGTTGGGAATTCGAAATCTCCTCAAGACGGTTCTGAAAGCGGAGGGGTATACGGTTCGAACAGCGGAAAACGGGCAGGAAGCAGTGGAGGCGGTCCGGGAAAGCCTGCCGGACCTGATCTTATGCGACATCAAGATGCCGGTGAAAGACGGGATTGAGGCGTTGAAAGAAATCCGCGAGATTTCCGATGATGTGCTTGTGGTGATGCTGACCGCTCACGGCACGATCGACACGGCTGTCCAGGCCATGAAACTCGGCGCTCGCGATTATCTGCGGAAACCGTTCGATGTTGAGGAACTGAAAGTCAAAATCCGGCGTGAATTGGATCATGCGGATCTGCGCCGAACCACCCGTCATTACCAGGAGGAAGCCGGGCTGAAATACGGTCTGGATCGGATTGTCGGCCAGGACCCGAAGATGGCGGCAATCTATGACCTGATTCGCACTGTCGCGCCGACACGCAGCACGGTCCTGATTCGGGGGGAGAGCGGGACCGGCAAGGAGCTGATCGCCGGCGCCATCCATTACCTCTCGCCGCGCCGCAATAAACCGTTCGTCAAGGTGAACTGCGCCGCCATCTCCGAGGACCTCCTGGAAAGCGAGTTGTTCGGGCATGAAAAGGGCGCGTTTACCGGCGCCATCCGTTCCAATGAAGGCAAATTTGTCATGGCGGACGGCGGCTCAATTCTGCTGGACGAAGTCAGCGAGATGAGCGCGAAACTCCAGGCAAAACTCCTGCGCGTTCTTCAGGAGCGGGAAGTGGATAAAGTGGGCGGACGCGAGCCGGTGAAAGTGGATGTCCGGATGATGGCCACCACCAACCGCAACCTGGAAGAGTATATCAAACGCGGTGACTTCCGCGAGGATTTGTTTTACCGACTCAACGTGGTCGCCATCGAATTTCCACCCCTTCGGGAGCGGAAAAGCGATATCCCCATGCTCGTGAATCATTTTATCGATAAGTATAATAAGGAGATGAACTAGCGCATTACGGGAATCTCCAAGGAAGTGGAATCACTTCTCTGGAAATGCGACTGGCCGGGGAATGTCCGTCAACTGGAAAATGTGATTGAACGGGCGGTTGTGTTGGCCCGGAACGCGGTGATCGGAGTGGATGACCTTCCGCTGGAGTTGCGGGACAGCTCCCCGGATCGTTTACTTCCGAATGGGAACGGTCCCAGTGTGGGGATGACTGTGGGCGAGATGGAGCGCGATCTGATTTTCAGGACGCTGGAGACAGTGGGAGACAATCGAACCAAGGCAGCGGACATGCTGGGTATCAGCATCCGCACGTTGCGGAACAAGTTGAACGAATACCGAGAAGCGGGATTCGAATGGCCCCGAAAGGCCGGCGGCTGATGAATCCCCAATTCAATTGAGGTACGAATCATGGTGCATGTAGCGGAGCGCACATCAGGCGAACTTTCCGCCTTGGATCTGGCGCTGCGTCTGGGCATCCGGACGGAGGCGGTTCTGTCTGCGCTCGGTGATCTGGGATTGGAGACCGATGATCCCACTGTCCCGCTGGACCCCCGCATTGAAGAGCAAGTTGTCGAACGGATGGTCGAGAACGGACAGATTGCCCGCCGTGCCCTGAAATCCCTCCACAAACGTCGTCGCCCCCCGAAATGGCCGGCCGATGACCGGATTCTCAGGGAGGCGCTTGGTGCGTCCGAATCCGGGTACAGCGAAGACGCTGTGCCGGACTGGGTAGCCCATCTTTTTGAAAAAAAATCCTCGTTTCTGCAACGGCTGGGCTTTGGACGCGCACGCCCGGTGGAAGAACAGGAAATCACAGGCGCCACCGTTGTACCGGAACCGGCCGTTGCCGAGCCGGAAGGAATCCTCGCGCCCCCGCCTAAAGCACAACCCACATACACGCCGCAACCGGAATCTCCCCGAGAATCCGTGCGCCAACCGGAGCCTGAACGACCCCCGAAACCGGCTCCTGAACCACAGCCTGAACCGGAAGAACTCTCCGAACCGGAAGAGGATCTGGACTTCGAAGATCTGGATTTGGACCTGGAAGAATAAGAAGAAACTGAAATTTCTGCTCAAGCCGAAAAGGCCCCGATTCTACCAGCCTCGGAATCCGCTCTGCAAGAAGAATCCGACGAGGAGATCGATCTGACAGATTTGGATTTGGAAGGGGAGGCCGAAGAAGGAGAAGCCGATCTGGAAATCGTCAACCTTGATCTGGAAGAGGAAGAATCCCCTGCGGAGTCCACGAAAGAGGCGGAAGAAAAAACTCCCGGAGAAGCCTTGGATGCGGCCCGCGCAGAAACGGAAGAGGAGGAAGAAGAGGAG
>JAKPRU010001090.1 GCA_029557025.1 Candidatus Omnitrophota bacterium
CTGATCACCGGAATTCGGTGGTTCGAAGTGCACGCTATGTGCACGCTCAGCGTGCATTTTTCTGTTTTGAGAGTGTTCAGGCGGTGCGGGTATCTGTCCGGAAGGTGGCGAGGGGGCTAATCCGTAAGTGGTTGTATTTGCTGGATTTTGTAGAGTTTTTGTCGTGGATTTGTCTGTGCATTGTTGCGGTCGTGTCCCATAGGCGGGGCGGGATTCGAACCCGCACGGCCGTGAGGCCAGAGGATTTTAAGTCCTCTGTGTCTGCCATTACACCACCCGCCCGAACTTATTTTTCCGTCAGTTTCCCCTCACGGAAAGCGGTCACATATTCCATACAGAACGGATCCTTGCCGGTTAATGCATCCGAGGCCAGCCGAAAACCAAGGCTGTCCCGATCGATCTTTTGAATATCCTGCACACGAACCTGGGTCGGATCGATAATCGCGCTGTCACACCCGGCATCCATAGCCAGGACAAGAAACACCTCGTTCAGGAGTTTCCTGGCAGGAACCCCGAACGAAACATTGGAAAGCCCTCCACTGATGTGTATCTCGGACCCATAGCGGCTCCTCGCCCACCGAACGGTTTCCAGGAAATAATTCCCGTTCTCCGAGTCTGTCCCAACCGGCAGGACCAGCGGGTCCAGGTGGATCCGGTCAAGGCCGATTCCTCTCGCCTTCGCCAGATTCACCATTTCCTCGATGTTAGCGACACGGTCCTCCACACCGGAAGGAATGCCCGACGTACCGCACGCGCTGATAATAACCTCCGTATCGTACCGGGCCGCCAGGTCCAGCACTTCGGGACGTTCCAGGGAAGCGGAATTGATTAACGGCCGCCCCTTGGAGACATCGCACCCTTTCAGGCCGGCCTCGATCACCTTCGGGTGAGAGGAGTCAATGCTCAACGGCACACAGCTGAACGGGGCCAGGACACCGGTGATCCACTTCATCGCCTCAATTTGCCTCTCCACCATCGGAGAGACCTCATCCACATTTACGTCGAGAAACGCCGCGCCCGCCTCGATCTGCGCCTGGGCCAGGGACCGGAGATAGTCCACCCCGTCGGCTTCTCCGCTTATTCCCATTTCAATAGCAACCCGGACATGTTTAATCTTCCCATCGGCATACTCCTGGGATTCTCTGTAAGCCTGGGGAAGTCGCAACTGCCTCTCGCGGCCGTTCGGATCCACAAAGGAAATCGCAACGGAACCGTCATCAAGGACAACACATTTCTTGCCCTTGCGTTCCGGGGATAGCACAATTCGAGTGGCATGGATATTCTCCGCTATCACGATCAGCTCATTGGTCATAGTTCGGGAGTCCTTCGAAAGGTAAGGGATTGATCTTCGTCTTCCAGCGCCCCCTCCAGGAAAAAGCGACACCCCCAAGCAACATTTTGCGCTTGATTGAATAGTATAATGCGGTAAACGGGACAATACAATGACGATTCCGCACGAACCGATGTGGCGACAATAGGTATTGTGGCCATAAGGCAGGTTTACTAAAGGCGGGGTGATTGGTATACACTGTTTGATATGACTGATAAGAAGGAAGGGTGACCTTCATGTCCAGCGCCACAAAGAAGTCATCCGAGGCAAAGAAAGCCTCGGAGACCGAAAAGAAGCAGCCATCCCCCCCGAAGGATTCAGAACACCCCTCCGGCAAAGCGGACATCTCTGAGGAGATGAAATCCCCTCCTGCAAAGGAACAGCCTCCCTCCGAACAAGAAAGCCCCCACCCCACAGACATGGGAAAAGGAAAGGAAGGGGAAGGGCTTTCGCTCACAGTCAGCGCTTCCAAGATGCATGCCTCCATCGATTTGGACTTTCATTATGCAAAACAATGGACGCCGGAACGAATCCGCAGATACATCATGTCTGAGGGCATCGTCTTTGGAATCGACGAGAACGCATTGAACGATCTGTTCGAGAAGAAGCTTTTCAACAAGGAAGTCGTGGTAGCACGGGGGATTCAGCCGCAAAACGGCCAGGACGGAACTATTGAGTACCATATCGACCTCAATTGCCTGTCGGGCCGCCCCCGTGTGTTGGAGACCGGTGGAGTGAATCTGCGCGAATTGGGTCTGTTCCAACCCGTGGAACAGGGCAAGCTGCTCGCGGAGCGACATCCGCCCACTGCCGGAGTTCCCGGACGGGACGTATACGGCAACGAGATCTCCGCAACGGACGGCAAGGAGGCCAAGTTAAGCGGCGGCAAGAACACAACACTTTCCGAGGATGGGAACCGGTTGACTTCCGCAATCGAGGGATGCCTGACCGGAACCAAAGAAAAACTGGAAGTCATTCCCTGTCTCACAATCAGCGGCGATGTCAGCTATAAGACAGGGAATATCTCCTCCACGGTGGCCGTGGTCATCAACGGCGGGGTTCTTGCGGATTTCCAGGTGAAATCAAACGAAGACATCAACATTACCGGGCTGGTAGATGCCGCCGAGATCGTATCGGGAGGCCGAATTGCAATCAATGCAGGGATTCAAGGCAGTGGAAGAGCCTTGCTGACCGCCGAAAAGGAAATCGTTGCACGATTCGCCAATGAGGCCAATCTGCGGGCCAAGGGCGATATTATCATCCAGGGACCGGTTACTCACTGTAACATCGAGACAGAAGGTCAACTCATTGTGGAGGGCAAAAAAGCCGTCATACTGGGAGGAACGATCTACGCCAACCGAGCGGTAACAGCGGATGATATCGGTTCCGAAATGGGTGTGAAAACGGTGGTCATCGTCGGACCGCGTCTGGACGAACTCAATGAAAAGATCAGCGCGCTGGAGAAGAAGCGGCAAAGCCTGGAACCCAACATGAAAAAACTCGAACAGCTTCTGTTTGCCCTTGCCAAAATCAAGGAAAAAGTGGGGACATTGCCGGCGGACAAGCAGGCAATGGTCGAGAAAGTACAAAAAACCTTCATGGTTCTCAAAAACCAGGTCCAGACAATCGATCAAGAGGTCAATGAACTGACTCTGGAACGGACTCGCCAAATGACAGTCGAACGAAGCATCAATGTAAAAGGATACACCTGGCCGGGGACCGTTTTGCGGATTCTAAACCAGACGTTTATCCCCAAGAATCCCATGAAGAAATGCACCTTTGCTATTATGGATGGCGAGATTCAGGCATTCGCCTTCCGTGACCGGCAGCAGGAATCGGAGAAGGAAGCGAAGAGGTAGCATTTCGCCGGTCCGAAAATCCCCCTCCAGCGTGATCATCGTGTTCTCAAAAACAGATTCAGGCTAGTATACACAAAAGTATCTGTGAATAATTTATATTAAGATCAGATGGAAATGGCGAGGTTTTGAAAAAATAGAGGAACGGTCAAATGCGAAAAGGATTTACGCTGATTGAACTCCTGATTGTCGTCGGGATTATCGGGATTCTGGCGGCCGTCGCGGTTCCGAACCTTATCAGCGCACAAATCCGCGCCAAGGTAAGCCGTTCCCAAGCAAATGAGAATGCGCTCTATAAAGCGATAATGATGTACGCCATGGATCGAAATGCTGTTCCGAAACATGAGGACACTCCCACGCAGCACAACTGGTTTACCACGCCCATCGCCTATATCAGCGCGCCGGTAAAGGACGTTTTCCAGGAGGATAACTGGACCGTGGAAGGAGCGAACACAAGCAAACACTGGTGGGGATTGCACCACACTGAACCGTGGACGTTTCTGCCCGGTTACCTTACAGGCCCAAGATCGGCCTACTATATACAGCAGATGAAGAAATACGGATTCATGATCCGCGGGGTCGGCCCTGATTTGCACCAGAGCGACATCGATTATGATCCGTCCAATGGAATCATGAGCGAAGGCGATGTCAACTTGCTCTTTCCGCGATTCGGCAAGAAAGACGATCTCAACAGCTGATCCCGAACTTGCCGCAAACGAGGGGTCTTTTACAGGATAAACGATGGAATGAGGGCGGCTTAATGGGCTTCCAGGTCGGGAGTGTGCGTGACAAACTCCACAAAACAGACCGGAGCGCCATCGCCGGTACGATTGCCCAATTTGATCAGACGGGTATATCCGCCCGCAGTCCCTTTAAGCTC
>JAKPRU010001101.1 GCA_029557025.1 Candidatus Omnitrophota bacterium
TATCGTTCTTTGCCCTCTTTGGTGACACCTTCTTGAACACGTACACCGACTCGGACGGTATCTCCCGGACTGAATGGCGGGACATCCTTCCGAAGCTGATTCTTCTCAAATTCCCGAAGCGCGGGATGGTCCATGATATCCTCCGTTTCGCCGTCATCGCATAGGCGGCGATGTATTGGTTTACTTTTCGTTTCGATCCCCAACGAGGCGGTCCAGAATAATTGCCGCCGCAGCGCGAACCGAAAGATGATTGTATTCACCCGTTCCTGTAATCGGCGGTAACACCCAATCGCAGGATCGTAAAAACTCCTCCGTTAATCCCCATCCGCTCCCAAACAGCAGGAGAATCGGCGGGCCGGGCTGCGTCAGCCATTGACGCAACTCCCCAAACCCGATTGTCTTCTCCCACTTCCGTGCCGTTGTCGCCACCAGAACCGGCGGCTCACCGTTCTCCTTCTCGATCTTCTCCCGAAATTCGTCCAATATCCCATAGACCCCGACAATCCGAAACGCATCCCAACGGGTCGGATTGTACTCTTTGCCGAAACCTGCGTGCCAGAACTCGGTCACCCGCCTGGCCAGATACTGCATCGTCGGCAAGGGATTGATTACACCATATTCTTTCACCCCGTAAGTCAGACAGGTTCGGGAAATATCGTGCAGATCGATCGGAGTCAGCGATGTGGTAATAACCTCCCGGTCTTTTTTGAGTACCGGATAATGGAGTAAAGCGACATACAGCCCACGTTGATCACCCACCTCGTTATCCGGTTTTTCTTTTGCATTGTTGTTCTCGTTCACAGTACTGCCGATAGAGATCCGGTCGTCGTTCGGCAGTCCGCCGTTTTGCCTGCTCCAGCCGCCACGCCCGGATCCCCCGATGATTCCCGTTCAACAGAACCTGCGGCACGCACCGACCCTCCACAACCTGGGGCCGCGTATAACGCGGACTATCCAGCAACCCGGATGTGAATGAGTCCTCCAGGACCGAATCCATCGATCCGACAACCCCCGGTATCAGGCGGATAACCGCATCAATCACCACCATCGCCGGTATCTCTCCACCGGAGAGGACATAATCTCCGATGGAAATCTCGTCCGCCTGCAGAATCTCCATCACTCGTTCGTCGATTCCCTTGTAATGACCGCAAATCAGCACAAGATGCTCGCAGGCGGCCAATTTCTCCGCAATCTCCTGACTGAACAAACGTCCCTGCGGACTCAACACGACATACCGGGTTTCCTGCTCTGTCCGGCTCGCAATCTCTCTCGCCGCGCTCAGAATCGGGGGCGCTTTCATTACCATACCGTGTCCGCCCCCGTATTGCTCGTCATCGGTTTTGCGGTGCGGATCATCCGACCAATCGCGCAGATTATGGATACACAGATCCACGGCGCCCGATGCACGTGCCCGCGCCGCAATGCTGCTGTCCAGCGGTCCGACAAACATCTCCGGAAATGTTGTCAGCACATCGATTCTCATTCTTGTCCATCCATCGGCCATCGAACGGTCAGGACACGGCTTTCGGCATCCCAACCGATCAGCACCGACCGCAACGCCGGAATCAGCTCCTCCGAGCCGCTCTCTCCCTGAATGACCAGCACATCGCTCTCTGAGGTCTCCATAACCTCCGCAACGACGCCCATTCGAGTGCCCTGGCTATCGCGAACTTCCGCGCCGATCACCGAGGAAACATACATCTCCGTGGGCGGCAACGGCGGCAGCCGATCCTCCGGAATCCAGAGAATACTTCCCTGGAGTTGTTCCGCATCCGTACGGGTTTCCACCCCCTCCAGCAGAAGAATCCAGAACTTTGCGCCGCCGCGAAGCCCTTTGACCTGCATTTCCTGCCCCTCAGGACCGACCAGCACCGTTCCAATCTCCAGCAAAAAATCCGCTTCGCAATCGTATGGGAAGAATCGAATCTCGCCGTTCAGACCGTGCGCTCTTCCCAGTTTCCCCAACGCGACCGCGTTATCGGGAATCCGATTGGGAGCAGTTTTAAGGTTCACCGGGCCTACTCCAGAATCTCGACCGTGGCGCGGATGTTCTCCTGTGAGGCCTTGGCGGCTACCAGCTGTCGGATCGCCTTGGCTGTCTTCCCGTTCTTGCCAATGATTCGGCCCATATCCTCCTGGGCGACTTTGATACGGATCACCAGACAACCTTGTTCATCACGCGTCTCGGTAATCTCGACCTCATCCAATTTGGTAACCAACTGCTCGGTTAAATATCGAACCAAATCTTTCATTGTCTGCGTTCTTTCCTACCCACGAAAATCCGGGCAACCGCCCGCCCGACCGGGCAGTCAACCCATGGCGTAACACATCCCCTCCGAATGGAAAGGTTTACGATTCCACCGGGGGCAATTCCGGCGAAAAACTCCGGTCTCCCTCGCGCTTTCGCTGCTCCTGGAACTTTGTCAGAATCCCGGCCCGCTTGATCAGTGATCGGGCGGTGTCGGAGACTTGCGCTCCCCGCTCCAGCCACTTCAAGATAGATTCCTCGTTCAGTGAGGACTGAGCCGGCTTCTTCAACGGGTCATACCAGCCCAAGTCTTCCAGAGCGGCCCCATCCCGACGATTTCGGGAATCCGAAACCACCAGTCGATAAAATGGTCGATTCCGGTTTCCCATGCGTCTTAGTCGTATTTTGACAGCCATTCAATCCTCCGTCTTTCTGTCAGGTTCTTGCGTTCTTTTTCCCGATCCGCCGTTTTGGACAGAATCGGACTAAAATCCGGGAAACATCCCGCGCATTCCCTGCATTTTTTTCATGATTTTCTTTGACATCTTTAGTTTTTTCTTCGCTGCCTTCGCACCGGCAGCCATACCTTGCGAAGCCACGGCACGCATCATCTGCTGCATCTGAACAAATTGTTTCAACAAACGATTGACATCCTGCATACTTGTCCCGCTGCCTCGCGCAATCCGACGTTTCCGACTGCCGTTTATCAGCCGATGATCGGTCCGCTCACTGGGAGTCATGGAGAGGACAATCGCCTCGACATGCTTCATATCTTCCTCTTCCATATCCAGTTCTTCCATCATGTTGCTGCTGCCCATGCCCGGAAGCAGCGACATCAGGCTGCCCAATCCCCCCATCTTTCGCACATTGCGAATCTGACTCAAGAAATCATCCAACGTAAAAGTATTCTCCAGTATCTTCTTTTGCAGAGCGAGCGCCTCGTCCTGATCCACCGCCTGCTGAGCCTTCTCGATCAGGGTCAATACGTCGCCCATCCCGAGAATACGAGAGGCCATCCGATCCGGGTAGAAGAATTCAAAATCGCTCAGTTTTTCGCCGGTTCCTGCAAAGTAGATCGGCTTGCGGGTCACATATCGAACGGAGATTGCTGCGCCGCCACGGGTATCCCCGTCCAGCTTTGTCAGGATTGTTCCATCCAGATCCAGGTTTTCATGGAAATGACGGGCCTGATTCACCGCATCCTGGCCCACCATGGCATCCACAACCAGAAGCGTCAACGTGGGATGCCAGCTCTCCCGCACCCGTTTGACCTCCGCCATCATCTGTTCATCAATGTGCAACCGACCGGCCGTATCGAGGATGATCGTATCCAGATCATCCGCCTTGGCTTTCTTTGTTCCCTCCTTCGCAATCGTCGCCGGGTCCACATCGGTTCCCATAGAAAACACGGGGACACCAACCTGCCGGCCCACCACTTCCAACTGTTTGATAGCAGCGGGCCGGTGAATATCCCCCGCGATCAGTATCGGTTTACGTCCATCCTGACGAAGCCGTGCCGCCAGTTTGGCCGCCGTGGTGGTTTTACCGGACCCTTGGAGACCCACCAACATGATCCGTTCCTGCTGCCCCGGCATGAGCGCGAGCTTCTGCTTCTCACCGCCCAGCATTTCCACCATCGTGTCATAAACAATCTTGATGACCTGCTGGGCCGGGTTGAGACCCGCAAGAACCTGCACACCCAGCGCCTTTTCCTCAATCTGGCGGCAGAACTCCCGCGTAGCCTGATAATTCACATCCGCTTCCAGGAACGCCAGGCGGACCTCCCGCACGGCTTCTTTGACCGCCCGTTCATCCACCCGTTTCCCAGAACGCAACTTGCCGAATATGGCCGCAAACCGACTCTGAAGATTTTCAAACATCCGTCTGCTCCGAAAGAACCAAGCGTTTCAAATCTCGAATCGCTTCCTTCAACCGCCGTGTATCGTACAGAATATCCTCCGAGGCTATTCGCTCAAGACATCGGATAATCTCCGCAATCCTTTCCACATTCAGTCCCTCGGGTTTCGGCTCCGACAGGAGGGATAACTCCCGTTCGAACCGACACAACGATTCCCGGCCATGTACAATCGCATCGTGAACCGCCTGCCGGGAGATGTTCGACTGCTCCGCGATCTCGCCGTAGGACAGGTCTTCCGCGTAGTGGAGACGCATATATTCCCGCTGCCGATCACTCAGTAAGTTGCCGTAAATATCCAGCAACTCCGCAAAACGAACATGCTCATCAACCGAATCCATGCGCTCCAAATCCACACTTGCGTAAAGGAATCAAACTTTACACGCACAATTTAGGCCAAGTACGCACTCTGGTCAAGTGCGAAGGGGGCATTCCACATAAGGTCTCCCAATTATTCCCCGCCATTTCGTCGGCCCAGTCGCTTCACTCTTTCTGTCGCTCCACACTTTTCGCCGGCAGGACTTTCTTGTATTCTCGGACTTCGGAAAGAACTGCTTTCATTACACGAGTCACGAGAAATCAACATGCCGGATTTTTCCCCTTTTTGCGGGTATCGTTTTTCGTCTGCGCTCGGTACGCGGATATCCCGCATTCTTTGCCCACCCTACGACAAGATTTCTCGGAAAGATCTTCCTTCCTTTTGGGAAGCGGATCCCCTCAACTGTGCGAGACTGATCCTGCCGCCGCTGGATGTCGCCGAAGGCGATTTTGCCACGGAGTCCGCCGCGAAGGAATCCGGATGGTACGCTGGAGCACGCCGCTTCCTGGACAACTGGATTCAACAAGGGTACCTGATTCAAGACCCTCTTTCGTTCTATTTTTATTGTCAAGAGTTTTTGCTTGACGGCAAATCCCTCAAAAGATGGGGCGTATTGGGAGCCTTGTCTCTGGAGAACAACAAAAAAACTTTTCTGCACGAAAGGACCTTCGAAGGCCCAAAGGCGGACCGTTTCCGGCTGATCAAAGAAACGCAGGCAAATTTATGCTCGATTTTCCTGATTGCGACAGACCCCGACAAGGCATTATTAGGCATCGCCTCCAGCCTGGATTATCCCCAACTCGATTGCTTTACCCCCGATGGGGTCCGACACAAACTCTATGTGGTGAGTGACACGGAAATAATCAAACAAACCCGCAGCGCCCTGACAAATTCAACAATGATGATTGCCGACGGACATCATCGCTTCGAAACAGCCCTTAATTATCGCGCGTGGGCAGCGGAAAACTGCGAGAAAATCTGCCTGTCTTTTGCAAATTATGTCATGGCCTATGTTTCGCCCGTGGACCAGGAAGGGATGATCGTTCTCCCGACCCATCGCCTTGTGCGCCATCTGGGCGAAAACTGGCCCGATACTCTGAGCAAAACCAAAGGCATCCAATTGCGGGAAATTCACGGCGGCGTGAATGGATTGTTGCACGAACTGGAAAAAATGCCGACGACAACGGTTGTCTTTGGAGCGACCGACGGGAAACGCTTTTATCTCGTTATCCGCCAGGGAGAACCGGATGCGGAGATGTATCGCGATGTTCATCCGGCATTGCGGCACCTGGATGTCACCTTCCTGCATTCCGTGGTTCTTCACAATGTTTTCGGGATCGATGAAAGCCGGTCCGGTGCGATCTCCTATTTCCGAGACCCCAGGGAGGCTACGGCGGCCGCCGGGGAGACTCCCGGATCTGGCGCGTTTTTCCTCCGTGCGCCTGATCCGCAAACCATCATGAAAGTCTCCGAATCCGGAGAACGAATGCCGCAGAAATCCACCGATTTCTATCCCAAGATCCCAACCGGCCTGGTGATCCGTTTGTTGCGGGAACCGCCCGGCGCCTGACCCCCTTTACGGCCCACCGACCATCTTTCCGGGAAAAGCATCTGTAGCAGGCCATGCAGCCTCGAACTTTCTTTCCGGCAAGTTGCACCAGCTCGGTTTCGATCCCGTTTCTCTCCAGTTCCTTAAATACTTCCCGAATCAGAACGGCCATGTTTCCGTCTTTTCGGCTGCTGCCGTTGAATGCGATCACCTTCATGGGAGTCCCTTTGCTCGTTGCCGTAATGGTGTAAATAATCCCTCCTCAGTCATTGGGGTATTATACAAAAACCGGCTGATTCGGGACATTGACATGCAAAAATGTCGCTGATAGTCTTCCGTTGACTTGTGGTTTTCCTCCTTGTTAAACGAGGGCACTGTGCCTGAAGGAAAGGACAACGAACTGGCTCGTCTGGCCCGGCTGGCCGGTCAGGCGATGTTTATTCCAATTTTTCTTGTCCTGTATCCGCTGGCATTTTACTGGATCGGCAAACAGCTGGACCTGTGGTGGGGGACGGGAACCTGGCTGGCGAAGATTTTTCTGCTCCTGGGCCTGTTTTCCGGAGCTCGGCAAGTAGTCAAGATCATCAAACGGATCATGTCCGATTTGTCTTAGGAAATTTCGGGTGACGAACATCGGGGAACGTGCCGTGTCCGAGCCAAATCTTATCAATACCCCCCCCTTACCCTCCCGCAAACGGACGGGAGTAGAAACCCTGGTGGGTCGTACGATCCGGTCGTCCCTGGTGGCTACCGCTATCCTTTGCCCGTTCATCCTTGTCCATTTCGGCAACCGGTGGACGCTCGGTTTTGCACTGGCCTCCCTGTGGAACATCGTTAATGTGGGAATGATTTCGTTTGTCGTTCGGGAGTTCCTGGGACCCCGCCGCTGGAGAATCCTGATTCCATTGTTTGCGATCAAGTTTCCATTGCTGTACGGACTGGGAATCTGGGGGCTTCAAAGCCGGACAGTCCCGATCGGCTCCATTTTAGTGGGCTTCCATATCATTTTTATCGTGCTTATATTAAAAGCTTTGTCATATCGTGTTTTGGAGATTCAGCATCCGCCTTCAGCCTCGCCGGAAGAGCATGGCGCGATGCCCGGAAGTGAGGAACGCATCTGATGTCGCCGGAAACGGTCGCGGCAGTCGCAGAACAGGGGCGTGAAACCGCCGAAGCCGCGGCATCTCAAGGCCATCCGGAAATCCCCAACCTCATCACCCTTCTGAACAGCATCGCCGGCGAAAACCCGCTCGTTCATTTCCTTCATAGTTGGGAAAACCAATTTTTCATGTTGCTGATTATCTGCTTTCTGACTTGGATCGTGCGACGGGCTTACCGGGAACGCTCCATTGTCCCAACCCCGTTGCAAAACGTGATCGAAATGTTCATTGAGGCCTTCGAGAGCCTGGTTGTCGGCATGATGGGGGAAAAGGAAGGTCGCCGGTATCTGCCGTTTGTGGGAACCCTGTTTATTTACATTCTCTTTATGAACCTCTGGGGATTGATCCCGTTTATGAAATCGCCCACGTCCGCTATACAAACCACCGCGGCATTGGCGATTTGTGTTTTCCTTTATGTGCAATACAGCGCGATTACACGACTGGGATTCATCGGGTTTCTGGATCACCTCATGGGAACACCCCGCGATGTGATCGGCTGGTGCCTGGTTCCTCTGTTTCTGCCCCTGCATATCGTAGAAGAGCTGGTCAAACCGGTCAGCCTCTCCTGCCGTCTTTTCGGAAATATCCTGGGCGAAGATATTCTTCTGGGCGTAGCCTTGATGCTGGGGATCGGAATGCTGTCGATCATGCATGTGGGGGTTCCTCTTCATTTTCCGTTCGTGTTTCTGGCCATGTTGACGAGTACAATTCAGGCGCTGGTTTTTTCGCTCTTAGCCACGGTTTATATTTCGATGATCCTTCCCCATGAAGAGGGACATCATTAACCGAGAATCGCACCCGGACATTCACCGCCGGGAACAAGGAGGATTTTACGATGCAATTCGATGCCGTGTCAGCGTATCACATCGGCTTAGGTATTGCCGCGATCGGATCCGCAATCGGTTTGGGCCGGGCGGTCGGTAGCGCCATGGAGGCCATCGGGCGGCAACCGGAAGCCGCCGGGAAGATCCAGACCGCCATGATTATCGGTGCAGCGTTTATCGAGGCGTTGACGATCTACGCCCTGATTTCGGTATTTCTTGTCTAGTTCTATCGGACCACGCAGACCGGGTAGCCGATCAGGGCGCCGTATGCCGTGGTGGCGTGCCTGAAGGCCCCCTGTTAAAAGAAGGGAGAACGGGACGGTGTTCCATCAACTGCCTGATCTACTCTCAATGGCCGTGATCGCCGCAGAAAGCGAAGGCTCCGGGGTAGGTCGAATCGTCGGTGAAATCATCACCAACATCATCGGCTTTCTGATCGTCCTCTGGATTCTCAAGAAATTCGCCTGGCGACCGCTACTCCATATCATGGATGAACGTCGGAACAAGATCGCCTCCGAGCTGCATCGGATCGAGGAATTGAACCGGCAAGTCCAGGAACGCGAGGAGGAATACGAAAAGAAACTCCAGGAAATCGAGAATCTGTCTCGCGAACGGATCAATGCCGCGGTCTATGAGGGCCGAAAAATCGCCGCGGAGATTCAGGCAAACGCTCGAAAAGAGGCCGAAATCATCCGCGAAAAGGCCAAGGCCACCATCGAAATTGAGGTTGCCAAGGCCCGCGAAGAACTCCGCACCGAAGTGGTTGAACTGACCCTTATGGCCACGGAGAAGATCATCCGCGAAAATCTCGACGATAACAAACACCGTCGCCTGATCACCGAATTTGTCGATCATCTGAAAAACTGATGCGCATTGAACCTGTCGCCGTTGAAAACTGGGCGGAAGCCATCCACAGGGCGGCCAAGAAAGCCGACCAACTGGATGCCGTTCTGGCGGATGCCAGAACCCTCCGTCAACTATACCAGCGCCGAGGGAAAGCGGCCGCCTTCCTGGAAGGTCCCCAGTTTCGCAGACAGGACAAACACACTTTTTTGATTCGAATCTTCCGGGGGAGATTGCATCCCCTTCTCCTTTCCGCACTGCATCTCCTGGTGGATAAAGCTCGAATCAATCACTTGCCGTTCATCGTCGAGCGTCTCTTTGAGCGAGTGGATGAGGAATTGGGCCTTGTCCGTGGAAAAGTGTTTACCGCCGTCTCGCTCAGCGAAGATGGATGCCGGTATCTGCAAGAACACCTGGAAGCGTTCAGCGGGTTGAAATTTCGTTTGAGCTTTTGGGTCGATCCGGATTTGATCGGTGGGGTTCGAGTGACCTACAGGGATGTCTTGATGGATACGACCGTGCGTTCGCGTCTCCTCGAATTGCGTGAGCGCCTGATGGAGCGAAAAATCGTCTAGGCCACGTGCCGGACGGAGGAAAGACCATGCCATTACGACCAGAGGAAATTACTTCACTCCTGGAACAGGAGATCACGCAGTATGAAACCGGCCTCCACATGGATAAGGTCGGAACCGTCCTGAAAATCGGCGACAGTATCGCGACGATCTACGGCCTGGAAGAGGCAATGGCCGGGGAACTGCTCGAGTTTCCCGGGGGACTGAAAGGAATGGTGCTGAACCTGGAGGAGAGCTGTGTCGGCGCAGCGCTGTTCGGGCCTGATCGCGGCATCAAAGAGGGCGATATCGTCAAACGAACTGGCCTGATCGCTTCCGTCCCGGTCGGGGAGGCGTTGATCGGACGGGTTGTAAATCCTCTCGGCGAGCCGCTGGACGGCAAGGGGCCGATCGTCACAACACAGCGCCGAAACATCGAAAGCCGCGCTCCCAATGTCGTCGAACGTCAGCCGGTCAAAGAGCCGCTGATGACCGGCCTGAAAGCCATCGACTCCATGATCCCCATCGGCCGCGGCCAGCGTGAACTGATTATCGGCGACCGAGGAACCGGCAAAACGGCCATCGGCATTGATGCCATCATCAACCAGAAAGGCGGCGATGTGCACTGCATTTACGTGGCCGTCGGACAGAAAGCCTCCAGTGTGGCCGCCGTCGTTGACATCCTTGAAAAATACAGAGCCATGGAATACACAACCGTGGTCTCTGCCACAGCCGAACAACCGGCCTCTCTCCTGTACATCGCGCCCTACGCCGGGTGCGCCATTGGCGAACATGACCTGTATAACGGTCGCCATGC
This sequence comes from Candidatus Omnitrophota bacterium, assembly GCA_029557025.1. Lineage (GTDB taxonomy): Bacteria > Hinthialibacterota > Hinthialibacteria > Hinthialibacterales > JAKPRU01 > JAKPRU01. The sequence continues at coordinate 10,227 of JAKPRU010001101.1, forward strand.
GCTCTGCATTTACGATGACCTGAGCAAACACGCTGTCGCATATCGGCAGCTCTCTCTTCTCCTGCGGCGACCTCCCGGACGAGAGGCTTTTCCGGGCGATGTCTTCTACCTGCACAGCCGCTTGCTTGAACGTGCCGCAAAACTCCGCGACGATCTCGGCGG
>JAKPRU010001138.1 GCA_029557025.1 Candidatus Omnitrophota bacterium
GGACATTTTCAATGCCAAAAAGCGAACGGGGGTTCTGATCGATGACGAGTACGATGAAACCGAAGACCTGCCGCCGCCGCCACCCAAGCAAGACTTTGAGAATCCAGAACTGATCATCGATATTCCTCCCGTTGATCCATCCGTGCTGGACGATGTCGAATTCGACGTGGGCGATATTCCTCCGCCACCGAAACCGGTGGAAAACTGGAAAGAAGCGCTGGATGGAATTGAATATGACCCGACAGTTATAGAAATTACCAAAGTCGGATTGGCAGGGGTGATTGGTCAGGAATTGGGCGGCCAGGGTTGGAAGACGATTCATTCCGCACCCGATGAGAATGAACCTGTAAGCGATGTAACAAAAGTGCCGGATGATTCGGTGCGCGAAGCTATTAAGGCAGAACTGCTAGAGATGGCCGAAATACTGACGGTCGAAGCGGGTTGCGCCGCGATGTTCAAGGACCGCGTTTATAGCGCATTACTCCACCATGTTCGAGCGAAGTTTCTCTCCGATCCCAATGGAGGATTCGCATTTGCCGAACGCCGGGAATTGGATTATGTATGGAAGATGTTACAACAGGTTAAAGCCAAGGTTGGGGCCGTTCCAGGACTCATAGCGGGGATAATAGAATATGGCGATTAGCATACACGGTGTATTTTCGAATCCTAAGAAAAGCCCATGGAACTTCGAGAAGTATCAGAGCGATCTCGAACGGAGGATGATGATTCGACTGGAAGATGATCCCCATGTCGTTAAATGGATGAAGCGCCATGGCATTACGATTCCGTGGATTGATGGACAAAAACACCAAAGACGATATGTTCCCGATTTCCTTGTGGAATACGACGATGGCAAAAAAGCAGTCATCGAGGTGAAAGATCCCAGCCGTGTAGATTCTAATGACGTACAACGCAAGCGCAAAGCCGCTGAGATGTGGTGTAAACAACGACGCATGGAATATATCCTCATGACAATTGGTTAATCTTCCCCGAATACAAATTTCATTTCTCCCGGCCGGCAGCGAGTTGTTCCGGGCCATGACCTTGAATTATCTCGCCCCCGAATCGGTTTTCGAGGGCTTCGCCATTCTCCCCGTGAACCTCGA
>JAKPRU010000450.1 GCA_029557025.1 Candidatus Omnitrophota bacterium
AAGATCGCCGTCGTTGGAATAAACAGGCATCTAGGTAAAGACCACCTGATTCTTCTGCTCGTTTCTCCTGACGGGCACAACGCCAAGAAGATAGTTTTCAATCTGAGGGTCACGGCGGCTATCATTCCCGATTGGGTAAGCGAGAACATCATTATTCTTCGCCCAAATCACATTGGCTACCAAAAGCACAGAATTATCAACACGGTGGATCATTCGATAAAGCACGTGGATGAAGGTACCTTTCTCGCTGTTGACCCGAAAGCCCAAAACTACGCCCTTATCTACGGCGATCTGAACTGGTTTGTGCCGGAGCATGGGCCCTATTCCGGAGGCGCGGGTTTTGCCCGTTCCCAGTCCAATGAGTCCGTTTTTTTGCGGTATAACGGATACTGGGTTTACCCGAAACCATTGAAGGCATGGCTCAATAAAGAGGAATTCGACAAAGAAAAATGGGATAACAAAATCGGGTGGAAAGGATCCATCTTGGGATCCATGGGTGCCAGGATAGGCGACACCACATACGACCTATCCGTCCCCGCGTTTGTCGGGGACACGGCATGGGTTGCGTTTATCGAGCGCGTCTACAAGAGCGGGAATCCCACGCCAGCGGAGCACAACTTGGTTCTGCTGGATGCCCACAAGGTGAACACGAATCCCCCTGAACAGAAGGACATTTCCATAAAAAAGAAATCCATTGCGCCCATTCCCGTGGAGGAGATTTCGAGGGATGTGATGCTGAAATGGAACGAAGAGACGAAAGAGGTGGAGGTTTGGAAGGGCGATCGGAGAAACCTTGTCTTTGAAACCCTCTTGGGGCATATTCCCATAAACACTTCCACCATGGAAGCCGGCGAATACCAGCAAGGGAAATGATCGAAAAGAGCAACCTTGGGATTGAGCCTATGCAGGGGCCAGGAGATTGGCCGGACGGCTCACTCCGAATCTACAGGAAGGACCTGAATCAATAGGCTTCCATAACACATCGCCTGCAACAACCGCCCCCGCTCCGGCACTCAGCCCCACCCCGCTGCCGTCCGGAAACTGAGGAGACCTCATGGCAAATCGCATATCCTCCCGCGCTCCAGTTCTTTCCTTGGCGCTCGCCCTGTTGGCAGGATCGCTTCTGCTGCTCCTTCCCCTCCCCGCGCCCGCCGCCGATCCGGCAGGGCCTCATTCCGAGGCCGCTTCCAAACAGCAGGCACCTGCGGGTTCCCCGGCAAGCGAAAGCGTATTGCGGGCGCGAATGGACTCGGAGCGAGTAGCCCGGGTTCAT
>JAKPRU010001160.1 GCA_029557025.1 Candidatus Omnitrophota bacterium
TCGCCGAACTTCTTGCCGGTTTTCTTCTCGATGGAGGCCAGGGCTTCCAGTTCCTGCTCCCACATATCCTCCGGGAATTTCATTCCGGCGGCAAGGTACGCATTGCATGCCTCGGTGGTTACCGTAAAACCGGGGGGAACAGGCAGGCCGATCCGAGTCATTTCAGCGAGGTTGGCTCCTTTCCCGCCGAGCAGGCCGCGGACGCATTCCCAGTCGCCGCCGCAGTAGGATGCCGCCTGGTCAAGTTCATCGAAGCTGTAGACCCATTTCTTAGACATAGATTTCAACCCTCCCTTGTAGCTGTTGTGTTGGACGAAGGTGCTCCTGCCTCGATAGTGCAACTCATCGCATCCGACATCGCAATGCAGTAACGTCAATATAGGCACTTCCATGTTTTGCCGCATCCATGGCAAAACGAATAGCCGTCGACCTTCGGGTTTGGACTCGAATACAGGACAGCCTCTGCATCCAAGAAAAGCGGATCGACAGCAGACGATAGAATGCCTCTATCGGTGGGACTCCCCCCGACGGTTGATGCAGAAATATGGATAAAGGACGGAGGATGAAAAACACGGTTCTTCCTTAAAGGCTGCCGCAATTTGTATTCATCCCTGTGCGTCCACAGGGATGCCCGGATGCTCGACAAAAACGGAAACCAGGGCAGGTCAGGCCAAGAGTCTGGCCAACTTCATGTTTCTGCCTTCGGGCCGCTGCTAAAGCCAAGAAAGATGCGGCGCAAACCTCAGGGGCAATGTACTGTCAATCAGGATGAAAGTTCTCGCCGAAGGACTGTCGATCCGGGTTCTGGTTGCCGACTTTCTGTTCCCGCGCAGTCAGTGCCTTCATAATGTCGTAATAGATCCGCGATGCGGACAACACCTGGTCGAAGGAAATGGACTCGTCCGGGGCATGAGCCTTTTCCAGTACGCCGGGGCCGAGCAGGATCGGTTTGGTTCCATGAGCCCAGAGGAGGTTTGCATCGGAATGGCTGCGAAAGGCCTGTGGAGTCCAGGGGCTGGAGTGTCGCGGCAGGATTTCTCGGAGGATGTCGACGAGGTCCCCTTTCTCGGGGAGTTCATATCCCGAATGGATGTTGGCGAACCGCAGAGAAGCATTGAATTTCCGATGGAGCTGTTTTTCGCGGATT
>JAKPRU010001176.1 GCA_029557025.1 Candidatus Omnitrophota bacterium
CCCGACATCGACGGCGGGCTGATCGGCGGTGCAAGTTTGAAGGTGGACTCTTTTGTGGGTATCATTCGAAACAGCGGCGCGTTGTGAGGTCTTGCGATCACGCCGTAGAGAATGCCGATCTCAAGAAAATGGACCCGGTCATTTGCATGGAGAATTCTCCTCCGAAAGAGAAATTGCCCCGCGTGGAGATGTCGGTAGCGAAGGCCACACGAAGGGTATTGAAACCGGGTCACCGGTCGAAATAGAAAAAGATCGATAGATTGTAAAGAAAGAAGAAAAGGAGGTTCCCACGTGAACACCCAGTTCCTGTCTTTCAGCAACCCGAGTTTCAACGCGGTCAGAATCGCTCGGAGACACTTTGCGATTTGCCTGATTGGTGTCGCGGTTTTGTCTTTCTCCTCCTGTGCCGGAATGGAGGGTGGCGGCGGTGGATTCAACCTGATCTCGGAAAGCGAGGAGAGGCAACTGGGTACGGAACTCTCCCAAGAGATCGCCAAACAGTGCGAATTGGTTGAGGATGCTGTTGTTGTGGGATATATCCGGGATATCGGATTCCGCCTGATAGCGGTTTCAGCAAAACCGGATTACAGTTACCAGTTTCATGTATTGAAAAAGGATGAAGTGAATGCCTTCGCCATTGCAGGCGGCCATCTGTATGTTCAAACCGGGCTGATTCTTGCCGCCGATAACGAGGCGCAGCTGGCGGGGGTGATGGCCCATGAGTTGGGACATGTCGAGAATCGGCATGTAACACAGCAGATGTCGCGTCAATACGGGATATCGTTGCTTACCTCGGTACTGCTCGGCAATAATCCGTCGCAGACCAAACAGATCGTCGCCGGCCTTCTGGGCAACGCAACAATTATGAAATACAGCCGGGATGCCGAGCGAGAAGCAGACTGGACTGCTGTGCACTTGATGTACCGAGCGGGATACGATCCTATGGCATTGGCTGATTTCTTCCGAAAACTGAAAGCGGACGAAGAGCGCAGCCCGGGTCCGTTGGAAAGCCTTTTCCTCAGTCACCCCATGACCGATGACCGGATTGCCGCTGTGGAGGCGGAAATCAAGAAGTTGGCTCCCAAAGCTCCCACGCTGACAGACAACAGCGAGTTCCTCCGTGTTCAAGCCCGCCTGAAATAAGGAGCGCCCGATCCGGATTCCTCTTCGCACCGCAGACCCGGCTCGAAAACGCGGAGTTGAATCATCGGGGTGAGTATGAATGTCTTATGGAATTGGCCCCCGGTGTTCCGGGGGATTGCTGTCTTTGCCGGTCGCATCCGTAAAGTAACCGCTCAGAAATAGTACCAAATTGTCTGATAGTCCGCGGGATCTTCCCCGATTTCGCGAAGGCGGTTTAGATAATCGAGAATGGGAATATCATCCCCGACATACGTATTTTGCGGGGCAATGTTTTTCTCCCACGGATGAAACTCGTAAACCCTTGCCCCATTGGGACGAATCGAGAGGAGATCATGGTGCTGGTGGGCGCGCAGGTAGTTTTTTCCCAAGCTGGGGACATTGAAAACGGCTTCATCGGTGCGTTCCAACCCAGGAAGCATACGGGCTTCCTCTTTCTGCTCCTGCAGGAGCCGCGCAATCGGGACACGGTACGCTTTTGTCTCTTCTTTGCCTTTCGTGTTGAATGTGTAATACGGATCGATCCCTACCAGGCGTAACAGTCTACGCAGCAATGCCGCCTCAAACCGGCGGGAAACATAAAACGTATAAACCAGTTGGTTATATACCGCTATCCCTTCGCGTCGAAGGCGATCCGCCGCATTTACCATGTCCGGTGTAATTTCGTACGGATGTTCTACATGAGTCACAACGGCAATCTCTCTCCGCCCTGGCACACGAAGAGAACCGAGTAGCTGCACCAGCCGGTCAGTAAATCTCATCGGCAGGGTAACTAGTGTCCGTGTCCCGATTCGAATTCGCTCGATCGAGGGGATCGCGGCGACTTTCCGAAGGATATCGCCCAGAATGTCGTCGTCGAGAGTCAGGGGATCCCCGCCGGTAACCAATACCTCACGAACGATCGGATGATCTCGAATCCACGCGACGGCTGCATCGATCCGCTCCATCGAGGCAAGTGCCTCTTCCGAGAGAACATCCGTGATTTCCCAGTTTCTCTGACAGTACACACAAATCTGCGGGCAGGTGTTATAGGGTTTAAAAATTACGATCCCCGGGTATCTCCGGGTAATGAGGTCGATGGGCGAGGTGTCATGCTCCCGCATGAAATCGAGATCACATTCCTCGCTTGCACGGTATTGTTTCATGTGCTCTATGTAGTCAAAGTTCGGAATCACCTGCGCGCGGATCGCCCGGTCCCGGGGCGAGGGATAACAATCTATTAACGAAAGATAATATGGAGTAATGCCCACCGGGATTCCGGACTCTCTCGCAGACCGGATACACTCCAGATCCTCTTCCGTTACATGTACAAGAGAAAGAATCGGATGAACATCCCGAATGATATGCTTCAAGTGCCAGCGCCAATCATTCCACTCCTCGATGGAAGCGCCGAATTGCCTGCAGATCCTCTCGCGCAGAATAAGACGTTCTGCGATAATCTCTGTCTGCAATCCATACGTGTACCGTTGCATCCTCTCTTCTACACGCCTGCCGAGCCGATCCAATTCGTCGGATCGTGCCAAGGCGGCACATCGTCCCGTAAGCGTCCGGCTGATATTCAGATAATTGGGCATTTCCAAGGTTTCTCGCGTTTTCAGTCCCATAATAATGTGCAGGAGATCCGCAAAAAAACCCGGCTGAAGATCCGGGCGAGGATTCCCTTTCCCAAGATCAAAAAACACTTTGGCAACACTGAATCCGGCAAGCCTGTCTGACCGCGCATTGAGGAGAGAACGCATTGCACGCGCACAATCCCGCACACGGATAACCTTGCCTTCCCACTCCTCGATGTCTTCGCGAAACATGTCGTATTGATAACGACTAACTTGCTCAAATATCCGCTCGCGAGCAACTTCCACATTGCTCGCGGACTCCCCAATCGCCAGGAACTCCGCAGCCGCTTCGCGAAAGTTCTCTTCCGTATATTCAGCCGTTTGATTCGGAAGCCTCATCCTGTCTTCCTCCTGACATCTTTTGACATACTTGCGCAATCCCCTTGTAATCATGCCTTCTTATCAACCGACGGTCATTTCGATCAGGTTCCAGATCGGTGAAGGGCCGTTCACACCCAAGTTTATCGTCAGGCTGTCCCCGCAACCTGTAGATCGGCGGGAAGCGCAGTTCACCGCATTCCCGCCCCGTCGCATGGTGAGAATTCCAACCCTTTTATGACAGACCCCCCTATCCCTTACAGATATTGTTATTGTGCAACGTTATCCCACTAACCAGGCATTACCGATTCTCGCAGGGCCTACTACCGTACGACTTATTATATCGCAAAACCCGAGCAACTCAAGATATCCGATCGGCCGCTGCAAGACCACCAGGACGCGCGTTTGCTTCGAGGACCGTCCACCGGAGCGACTCCTCATACCGATCCCATATCGGTATCAAATCGAATGCGATCAACGACAGCCTGTCGGTGTCCGGCGTATTATCCTCCAGTGCCGCCACCGCGCGCCGCACAAGGGATTTAATTGATTCCATATCCACGACTCCTTCGGGAACGCGACAGATCTCAGCTTTTTCCACACACACCAGTTGTCTTCTGCCCTCACTGAGATAAAGAATGCTCGCTCCGCACCCCACTGACACCACATCAGATGACGCATCTCTCGCGACATACCAGCATCCCGAATAGAACCGGGATTCCGCACTTGTCTTGACTACATTCACACGAAGTACCGCTCTTTTCGGAACATCGTCGTGGTAGAGATTTACGTTACCGCATTCTTCACGAATCAAGGCATCATGCCTCGGTTGAATATTCCCCGTGATGTGTCGCAACGGATGTTCAACCTGCTCGGACCTCAAAACAAACCGCCGCACGCGGTCTCCCTCCGTGGAATCGTCCGGCAATACATACACCGACGAAACCCGTTCCGCTACTTTCAGCAGCAAATGATATACCTGATCGCTCGTCCATTCCTTTGGCACAAACCAGTGAGCAGGTGTCGGAATCCCGGCGCGCTCCCAACACCCATGTGCAAGATGTTTCCGATCCGCCCTTTCACTTACCCGGCCGGCCGGATTCAACAAAGTAATCCCGTTCTCCCGGGCTTCGAATGTCAGCTGACGATGAAAACGAATTTCCTCCTTGCGCGGCAAGTTTAGAACCACTGCCGAGTCAATCCGTACAGGACGCTCAAACCGAACAAGGCGCGACTTCCCATCCTTTCCTGCCAGGACGCCGCCGTAGACCGTTCCGTCACGTGGAATCCAATACGAACGCGGGACTGCAAGGACCCGCACATGAGGTCGCAAGACCCCGATGCGTCCCTCCTCCAACGCATGAACCGTCTGAGCGATGGAAAGAATTTCATTACCGGTAAGAATCGCCAGTACATCCCTCCCCCCTTTCCAGTCCTCAACCGATTGCCCGGTCCACACCTCCGGATCGACTCGAATCATCGGTAACCGAAATCGGCTAATCACACGTTCCCGAAACAGGTCCCTGATGGTATCCAGGTAAACCTTATCCTGTACCAACAATGAATCCCCATCCGTTAACCGAACGCGATTGTAGATGTTCTGCCGGATCGGCTCGTCATGCAGAACGGTGTCAACGGCATCCGCCAGAAGCCCAGAGTTCTCCGAAGCAGACAGACGATCCCAGCCATTCAACCCAAAACGCAATTCCAGCAAGGTCCGCAATAAAGCGTCCAGGAACAGACTGAACTCGTCCCTGGAGAATTCCTTCATTGGTTCAGTTCACTCTCAGTACGCCGAATAGCCTGGCCGACCGGGTCCTCTTCCGAAGAGGCTGAGATGAAACGGACTGTTGCGGGTGCCTCGTCGTAGAAGGATTTTGTTTTCATCAGTCTTGCAAGACAATCTTTGTAGATTTTCGCCCGTTCACCCAGGCATCGGAAAATCGTGTAGACCCCCTCACCTTTCCGTTCCGGCGGAAGCTGATCGTTATGCGGACGCCACAAACCCGCGCCGGGATTCGGCTCAATTTTGAAGACGGTCAGCAAACGGAGTGCCTCGCCCCGACTGTCGAACAACGGTATCCGAATTCCGGCCTCATCAAAAGCCGGAATGGGTAACGGGTAACCTCGCGCATCGACCCGGGGGATTGGTCGTCGTTTCTTATCGAGAATCTCTACCTCGGTCGGAGAGCCGTCCTTGTTGAACAGCGGCAGAATCTCTTCCGTCTTCCTATCGTACACCGCAACGTAACGGTCCTGTTGATCGACCAGCATGACCGGCATATAGTCACCCATTTCATACGGGATATCCCAATCGGGCACCCCGGTTAGGTCTTCGCCCAACTCGCGCGGAACACGATCCTTGAATTCCGGATAGATATCCAGGTACTCATCGAGGATCTCCCGCCAGTGTTCCCGGATGTATTTTCGTTCGCTCACAAGCGACTCCAACGCGGCGAAGGTAATTCCATCCCGAAGGTCTTTCCGGTACTTGGGATGGATCATGTTGTCCGTGTATTCATACAGCAGCCCACCCTGGCCCACATTGGCAATCCCGGCGGTAGAGATAACACAAATATGATGTGAGATCTGGTAATCCTGGGCCCCGCGTACAACAATCTGTCGGAAATAGCAGAACAGTGGAGTCTGCGGCTCCCGATCCAGATGACAGGTTACGCCGATTCGAGCAAACCGGTCCACCATAGACTCCAGGAACTCCCGCCGGAACAACTGGCGCACCCGGGAAGGAATGACCGATTGCACCACAACATTATCTGTCTGCGATATATCGTAGATCAATTCGGTCAGTTCCCGGATATTATCTTCCAGCAGTTCGTGATTCTGACGGAGAGGCAAAATCTTCGCGCGTCGGCCGCCGGATTCCTTTTCCG
>JAKPRU010001183.1 GCA_029557025.1 Candidatus Omnitrophota bacterium
CCCGCAGCAAGCTGCGAGGAATGCGCTCGCCGGTGGATTCATGATGCCGATTCGCATGCCCTAAACCCCTCGTTTGCTCCCCGCGGTGCAGGACCTCCGGGACTCCCCTTCAATTCTTTTCCTGATCCCGGGACGTCGTGCCTTTCAACCCGGCTCTTTCCGTCTCGCTCATTTCCGGCCGCCACCCTCAGGGCCGATGATCGCCTATGATAGTTTCCTCCGGCAGCCCGTACAATCAGGGAAGAAGCCGTTTCCGGTTTCACGGAACCTGAAAAGAGGCGAGCCGTTGTCGCGGAAGGGATTCCGGGATGCGCTTCGGATGTGAAGGCCGCTTTACACAATCCTGTTGTCAAGGTCCGCAAACGGCATTTCCGACAAAAGCGAAATCCAGAATTTGCAGGTTGACAAACTGTTCCCAATCCTATATAGGACAAAAACAGTCTTATTTGAGAAGGTGCAAACGTGCTTCACCTGACCCGCAAGGCCGACTACGCGATCCGAGGGATGGTTTTCCTGGCGACGAAGCCCGGGCATGAGATGGCTTCTCTCAGGGAGATTGCGGCACAGGTGGATGTGCCGCAAGCCCTCCTGGCCAAGATATTTCAGCAATTCGGGAAGTTCGGACTGGTGCGATCCTGTCGCGGCACGGGTGGCGGATTCATCTTGGGGCGATCCCCCGAGAAGATAACGCTTCTGGAGATTGTCGAAGCAGCGGAGGGACCGATCAGCATGAACCGCTGCCTTGTGGGCAAAGGCCTGTGTGATCGGGAGAAATTCTGTACCGTTCATCCTGTGTGGATGGAGGTACAGGATAAAATGAAGGATATTCTCGGGAGCGTTGCACTGAAGGATCTTGCGGGAGGATAATTTTTTTGTCACAATACAGGACAAATAAGATCCTTTAAGTACTAAATGGTCGTACGGCGGTTGATCTGCCAGAATTTCAAATTCATCTGAGAGGAGATCTGAAATGAAAAAATTTGTGTGTTCTGTTTGCGGTTACGTTCATCAGGGCGACACTGCTCCGGAGAACTGCCCACAGTGCAAGGCGCCGGCTTCAAAGTTCAAGGAGCAGAGCGCCAGTGAAATGACATGGGCGGATGAGCATGCTGTGGGTGTCGCCAGGGGAGTCGATGCGGGAATTCTGGAGGGACTCCGGATGAATTTCACCGGTGAATGCACGGAAGTCGGGATGTATCTGGCCATGAGCCGCCAGGCGGACCGGGAAGGCTATCCCGAAA
>JAKPRU010001184.1 GCA_029557025.1 Candidatus Omnitrophota bacterium
CCCGCAGATGACCTCCATCAGTTTCCGGCCATCACTGATCCCTTCCAGATAACAGTATATGATCTCCGTTTCCTCATCTTGAACAAGATACCGAAGAAGGTCCACTTCATCGACATCCAGCTTGTTTCCAATGCTGGCGAACTTGCTCAACCCGATATTCTCGGCTTCCAGTGCATTGATGATCGTGGCCCCGACGCCGCCGCTCTGCGAAATGACCGAAACACGTCCCACCGGGACCCCCGCCTTCAAAGGCAGAAAAGGGACCGCGAGACCGTTACGGCGATTGATCACTCCAAGACAGTTCGGACCGATCATACGCATTCCGTATTCTTCCAGGATTTTCAGGACCTCTTCTTCCAGTCCGGCCCTGTCCTCCCCCAACTCCCTGAAACCGGCGGACTGGACGACCACCCTCCCGATCCCCTTCTCGCCACATTCCCTCAGCACCCCCGGGACGGCGGGCGCCGGAACGAGAACAGTGGCCAGGTCGACTCTGCCGTCAATATCACTCACACTCCTGTGGATTCTGTGCCCGAAGAATGCCCCCCCCCTTGGCCCTACCAGGTGAATGTAACCCTGATATTGAAACTCCATCAGATTCGCAGCCATGAATCTGCCCAGGTTGCCGGGGGAATTGGAAACCCCCACCACGGCAACGCTCTCCGCCTGGAAAAAACCTTCCATACGAGTCCCCCCTCCTGAAACCCTTCAACCGGAAAAGGATCTGCACGCTCATTGTTCGATCGAGGACAGCACGTCTTCTGTTTTCTTCCGCTTTATGTTTCCTTCCGCTCGATGCCTCCGCTTCTGCTCGAACAGATATTATCGTCATACTCAACGGGCTTCGTGCAGCAATGTACATGATCCACCTGTTCGATGCAACGCGGCGCATACATCAGAATCTGCATTCATCCGCGAAACCGTAGTTCGATGATAACGGAGTTGCCGGCAAGGAGATGCTCTCTGTGCCGCAACTGGATGGGTGAGAAAAGATTGCCTGCGCGGCGTGAATTCGTGGAT
>JAKPRU010001186.1 GCA_029557025.1 Candidatus Omnitrophota bacterium
AATGCCGCGCGGATGGCGACCTCCGTTTTCCCGAATCCCACATCCCCGCAGATCAGGCGGTCCATCGGTTCCGGCGCTTCCATATCCCGCTTCACCTCCTCAATGGATCGCCACTGATCGGGGGTTTCCTCATACAGAAAGGCGGATTCGAACTCATGCTGCCAGGGCGTGTCGAAGGCAAATCCATGGCCTTTTTTCATCTCACGGGTCGCATAGATTTCCAGGAGTTCTCCGGCCATATCCTCAATTGCTTGCCTTGCCCGGCTTTTGGATTTCTCCCAGGTCTTGGTTCCCAAATGCGCCAGGACGGGCGGATTCGCCTCGCTTCCGATGTAGCGCCCGACCCGATCGATCTGGTCGATGGGCACATAAAGAACATCACGATCGGCATACTCCAATTCCAGGTATTCGCCGGTTTTCCCGCCGGACGAAAGGGCTTTCAGTCCTCGAAACTTGCCGATTCCATGGTCGATATGAACCACAAAATCACCGGGACTCAGTTCCACAAGGTCCACAACGCGCAGGGCAATACCTTCCCGGTGCGGAGTTCGGAACCGACGGTATCGACCAAAAACTTCACGGTCCGTAATCAGATCAAGACGCAGCCGCGGGACGGTAAATCCACGGCAAAGTTCTCCCACCAGTGTGTGCAAATCGCCAAGATTGTCCGGCAAATGCTGGTTCCTCGCGACATGAGCCGCCAGCTCCTGAAAGCGTGTCTCCTGACCTTTGTTGTCGCAGATAATAAACGTGGATCGTCCTTCCACAGCTCCGTTGAGGATCTGCAAAATGCGATCCGAGGAGTCCTCCGTGGTGAATGTCGGACTCTGGGTGCCGCAATTGACCGTGTCCGGTTCGGGGGGCAGGAAAAACTCTGTGAGATTGAGGCATTGTGCTTTTTTGCATAAGTCCGAGAACTCGCTCGGATGGAGGTAAAGTTCCTCCGGCGAGCGCAGAAGAAGCTTCTGGTGCGGATGAATTTCTTCCTCACCCAGTACCAATTCCTCTTGCTCGCGCCCTTCCAGCGCCTCGCGATATCCCCGATTCACAAGCGCAAAATAGGTTTCCAGCTCATTCTCGATCCGCTCCGGTTCATCCAGGACAATTAGAGGATTCGGCAAAAGTGACGTGAGATAGTCCACCAGCGGCTTCTCCTCTTTTTCAAGCGCGCGAGCAATCAGCAGATCTTCATTACTGGGATACAGATGTACCTCTTCCATTCTCTCGACGGATCGTTGCGTAGAAACATCGAACGTTCGGATGGAATCCACTTCATCCCCAAAGAACTCGATTCGAACAGCGCTATGAAACGAAAGCGGGTAAATATCCAGAATGCCGCCACGGACAGAAAAATCGCCGCGCCGCGAGACCAGTTCCCGGAATTCGTAGCCTTGCTCAACCAGCCATCGACCGACAGATTCCCGATCCGCTTCCCGGCCGACCTGGAATACCAGACCCATTTCCGGGAAACGCGCCGGAGGTAAACCACGTTTCAACAGGGCCGGGGCGCAGGTCACAATAACCGTCGGTGTCCGGGGCGCATCGATTCGCCACCACTGCTCCCAGGCGTGACGGATCGTCAACATGCGTTCAAGACGAACGGTGAGTTCGGGACTTTGTGCCTCATAAGGAAGCACTTCCGGATGCGGATAAACAAGGACCTCTACCGGAAAATCCGTCTCCTGGAGAAAAAAACTGAGATCGTCCAGATGATGATAAATCTCCGATTGCTCGGCTGTTATGAACAGGATCGGCCGGTCGAGTGTCAGAGCAAGGTGCGAAACCACAAGCGCTTTTGAGGAACCGGCCAATTGTCCGGCCGAAGTGCCTTGTGAATGGGCACACCTCTCCGTGATCGTACGAAATGCCTCGGTATTCCGTATTCTGTCCAGCGCCTTGCGAAAAAGCCTTGAGTTCTGCATCGAGTAATACGACAAGCGGAAAACACACATAGCCCGGGTTCGTCGGAAACCGGGCGCTTTTTCAGTATATCATTCAAGCCTTTTTCGCGAAACCAGGTCCTCAAGATATTGCCATATTGCCTCTGGGCTGAAATTGGGGGCTGCGTTCGGATTTCGGTTGTAAACTTGAGTTGACGTTACTCCCAGTTGTCATTGGCGTTAGAATGTATTACGATGCACTCGTTTGCCTCACTGGAAAGCAAAAGATTCGGGGGCAATCGCCCGCACCGTCGAGCGATCCCCCAATCCGTTTTGATAAGCACGTGCAATTCACAAACCGCAGGCACCAAGGTCCCCCGCAGGGGGCAGCCGGATCGGACAAAAATCGGGGCCCAAATGGACGGCAAATTGTTGATCTTCAAGGAATTCCCACGGAGAGTTTTCTGGATTGCGGCCATGTTGTCTTATTCATTGCCCGGCCTGTGTCAGCAGTCATCGCCCGAATCGACCAACGAGGGCATGACCCTCTATGAGTTATTGAAGGCCGGCGGATGGACCATGGTTCCTCTTGCATTGCTTTCGCTGCTTGCCTTGGGGCTGATTTTCTACTTCTTTTTCGCATTGACACAACGCCGCCTCATGCCGAACGATCTCCTTCTCCAACTGCGGGGGCTGGCTCGTGATGCGCGATGGGAGGATGTGTACCGGATCTGCAATGTCACACGCGGACCGCTGCCGAGCATGATTATGTCCGGTATCCGGCAGGCTGAAATCGACCCGAATAACATCGTAGAGGCCATGCAGAACGCCGGAGACCGGGAATTGCAAAAAATTATGCGCCAGGTTCGTTATCTCTCTGAAGTGGCCACTATCGCCCCCCTCCTGGGACTGCTTGGAACGGTGCTCGGAATGATTGATGCGTTCAGTTTCATCGCGGTCGATATCAGCATGGCCAAGCCCGTTACGCTTGCCATGGCGGTCGCTAAGGCTCTTGTGACCACGGCCGTCGGACTGATTATTGCCATCCCCGCAATGGCATTCTATTTCTATTTTCGCGGGCGAGTCCAGTCCATTTTCTCTCGCATCGAGGAAGCCGCGCAGGAGCTGGCCGATCGGATTCGCCAGGAACCACCGGGCAGGAGATGAACAATCGTGAGACTCGGCAGACACATGATGGAGGAAGAACCGATCTTCATGATGGCTCCCATGATCGATATCGTTTTCTTGCTCCTGATATTCTTTTTGACAACGTCTCTCTTTGCCCGAATGGAGAATGAACTCTCCATCACGGTGCCGACAGCGGATCAATCGCAGCCCCCTCGCCGAACTCCCGGCGAGATCATTATCAACCTCACCAAAGAGGGAACCATTATAGTGAATCAACGCCGGCTGGAACTCGACCAGCTGGAGGATATTCTGGTCAAGATTGGTAAGCTGTATAAGGATCAGTCGGTGATTATTCGGGGAGACAAGGATGCCCTGTTCGGTCAAGCTGTTGCCATTCTGGATGCCTGTGCAAAAGCCGGAATCTGGAACGTATCCTTTGCCGCCGTTCAGAGCGAACTCGGAGCCTCACAGGGATGATGGTCTCCCTCTGGAATCGTAAGAAGGAAGCGGATCGACAAAGCGATCGAGGTCAATATGGGACACAAGGTTCTGCGGTTTCTTTGCTTCGCTGTTCTGGGAACGGTCGTGGTCGCCCTTCCGGGATTTTCCCAGGACACGACACGCCCCGCACAGGTCCCGTCTGTCCCCACGCCGGATAAGGCGCAGAACCAGTTGGATTTCGCCGATGGCCAGTATCAGCGAAACCTGTTCCTTGGCGCCGCAGAGGAATACGCCCGGTTCATCGAATCGTATCCCAACCACGAGAAAGTCCCCGTCGCATTGTTCCGTCGCGCGGAATGTCTCTATCAGGCTTCCTACAAAGACCCGGCCAGACGTGTGGAGCTTCTCAAACAGGCGGAAGAGACTCTACGAACCCTCCTGGAACGGTATCCCCAGAACGAACGCCGTACGGAGGCCCTGTTGCGTCGGGGCGAGATTCTTTGCCACCTGGATCGCGCCGCAGAAGCGTCACCCCTGTTGTCCGAGCTGCTGAAAGCGCCGCTTTCCGAAAAGGTCGAGGAAGCTGTCCGTTTTCATCTCGGACAGGCTTACTACGCCGAAGGCAAAATTCCGCTCGCCGAAAAAGAATGGGAAACCCTTCGCCGGAAATTCCCGAAAGGAAATCTGTACGCACCCGCCACTTATTCCCTGGCGCTGATCAAAAAACAGAAATCTCAGCCGGATGCGGCCATCGCGCTTCTCAACGAGTTGATCGCGGCTAATCCTCCGTTCCCGATACCCGAAAACAGTCCGATCCCGGGCGATTCCCGGATTCTCCTCGCACAGATTTATACGCAGATGGGCGACCACGCGCGCGCCGCCGCGCTCTATGAAGAAGCAAGCCGCGAACCGCGTCACCGCATCAATGCTTTGTACTTGCGCGCCTGGTCTCTATTTCAACAACAGAAATTCCCAGAGACCATTGACCTCTCTCAAAAGCTACTTGAGGAATCCGCTCTCGGTGATCACCAGGCCGGCGTGTTGTTCCTGTTGGGAACATGCCTGTATGAAACCAAAAACTACAAGAAGGCTATCGAACCGCTTCGACAGGTAACCGTCCATCCTAAAGCGGCCGAGTTCCGCACTCAGGCCTGGTATCGACTGGTCTGGGCGCTCTTCCTCACCGAAGACTACGAGGGAGCCAGGCAGCAGGCGCAGGAACTCCTGAAACTGAAACTCGACCCTGCCCTCGCGGGCGATGTACATTTTCTCCTGGGGCAGATTGCCGCCGCCGCGAAACAGTACGCGGAAGCCGCGGCGGAGTATCGTACGGTAGTCGAACAGTTCCCCGCCTCCCGGTTTATCGAGAAAGCCGCATACGGGG
>JAKPRU010000003.1 GCA_029557025.1 Candidatus Omnitrophota bacterium
CATGCCGATGCTCCAGGATTTCCTCCCCGTGCTGGTCGGCGATAGCCCGCAGCTGGTCGCACAGCGTGGTGACCGCATAATGCTGGTCATACATCCGGGTTCCCAGAAGAATCAGGCCGCGTTCTTCCGCAGAGAACAGAAACACCAGCCGCATCATAACGGTGAGCGCGGCGTTGTAGAGAATTGTCTCCGGGATCTCGGCGAGTAGTTCCCGGTTTCGATCCCGGTCCGCCTTATCCAGCGCCTGCACAACCGTCTCGACCGCGCGGCGAACCTGGTAGCCGAGTTTGTCGGTGACTTCCTGCTGGTTTTTCGCGCTGTTTTCGAGCAGCGCCTCAATGGTCTCATTCTCCGCGACTCCGAAAAATCGCCGCAGAGAGAGCAGGCTTCGGAACGCCCGCAAGGTGACCTGTTCCTCCAGCCAAAGTGTGGCGTACCAGGAGGCATAACCGGTGGTCTCGCCACGGGGCGCATACACCAGCATCCAGCGCTCGCCGTTTGTGACCAGGCCCAGGAGAATGTCGGTCGCGTGAAGCAGTTCCATCATTCGCGTGGATGGAGAGGCACTCCAGCGACGGCCCGGAATCGGTCTCTCCAGATCCTGTTCGGCGGGATAAACCTGAACCAGCAGGCGAATCCTGCCGCTGTCGGGAAGGCCCTTGGGCGTGGTGACTGCGAAATCGGGATGCAACGTTTCATGGTACAGGGGGATATCGGCGCGAATTCCCTGCGGGATGGCCTGCCCGACGAGCAGGATTTCCTCATTGAATCCGAGTGTCTCGTTCAGGACGAATTGGATCCAGGCCCCGTGGATGGCCGGGTCCGGGCGTTTTGAGTATTGATTCTCCTCCCATTCACTGTAAGCGATCCTCAGCCGCCGCGCATGTTCCGCATCATGCGCATCCAGCCCCTGTGGAAACGCCTCCAGGAGAACCGGCACCGACAGAAACGGGCCGGATATTTCGATCAGGTTGAGCCAATCGGCATGTTCGCGGGCAACCGACATCACAGTATCCCTTTCGCCATCTTTCGCGGAACGAGGAATGTTACGGCGACAGGAAACAATCGCGGCTGGGGATCGGCAAAACGATTCTCGATGATGCGCTTTTCCTGCTCGATCTCACCGGGGATCTGCCTGAGACGCGACCGGAGATTCTCGATATCCCATCGGTACTGGTCCTGTTCCTCCATGGTTGGGAGAGCGAGTTGCAGATCCTCGATGTTCTCCCGGAGTTTTCGCTCGATGGCTTGTTTCAATTCCGTCAGGACGGCTTCGATATCGGTCTGGTCCTTTTCGGCGCGTTCCCGGAGGAGTTTCTTCAGCCCATCGGTTCGATCTCTCATCCTCGCTTCCAGGGCGTTCCGCAGGGATTCGGAGTGTTTCGGCCAGAGTTCCTGTAAACGCCGGGTAACGGAGTCGGGAGCCTTATCGGGCAGGGCCGATTCGAGCGCTTTCCGGGTCTCACCGACATTCATGCGGACAAAGCGCCCTTCGCGAATGATTCCGCCTGCGGTCAGGATTTCCTCGTGCAATCGCCGACTGTCGCCGCCGATAATGACCAGCCGCGCATGACCGATAATCGCCGGAGTTTCGAGAACTCTATCGGGCACCAGGCGGGCAGTGACCCGGTTTAGTTTCCGATCCTGTACGGACCAGACCTCTGCACGAAGAAGGCGAAGACTCATCCGGACCAGGCGATGATTGAGATGGCACAGGACAATATCATCCCGTCCGTCTATCAGGCTGTGATCGAACACAATGGGACGGATTTTGCCGGAATGGGGATGCGCAAGCCCCTCGGTACAAACCGCCCAACTGCCTCTCAGCGCCGGGATGTGAAACACAGGGCAACGCTTTCGTTTGCCGGACGGATCGGGCCAGATCCCGGGGACCTTCGCCTCTTGAAGCGGCGGCTGCCCCGCCAGATCCAACGCAGTTTCGACCACGTTCTGAATGTTTTCGGGAGAGAGACGCAAGGACGATTTGGTTTCGTTCAGTTGCTCGGTGAACTGCTCCAGCTGCTTGCGGATATCCCGCTCGAATTTCAAAACAGAACTGACTCGTTTCGCTTCTCGTTCGGCATTTTCCGTATCGAGTCGGCGTTCCCGCTTGCCCAGCATGGCCTGTTCCACCTGCTCGGCAAT
>JAKPRU010000048.1 GCA_029557025.1 Candidatus Omnitrophota bacterium
AGTTTCTCGGGCAACTGCGCGACATGGAGGCCCTGCTGCTTGTCGTTCGCGTGTTCGAATCGGAGACCGTTCCTCATACGGAAGGTTCTGTCGATCCGGTGAGGGATCTCGATATCCTGATGACGGAATTGATCCTGGCCGATATGACGCTCATCGAAAACCGCCTTCCCAGGGTGGAACTAATGAAAACCAAGGACGCGCAGAATCGCAAGCAATACGAAAAAGAAGAGGCCTCTCTCCGACGCTTCCTGGCCGCTCTGGAACAGGGTCGCCCCATCATTCATGTAGCGCCGACCGAGGACGAAATGGTAAACTATGTCCATTCGTATGGGCTGCTTACGGCACGGGAGATGCTTGTCCTGGCAAACGTCGGAGACCTGACACACATCGCGGAAAAAGCCTCGCTGGAACGTCTTCGCGCCGAGACTACATCAAAAGGCATGGAACTGGTCGTTATGAACGCCCAATTGGAAACCGAAGTACACGAACTTCCCGAAGAGGAATGGCAGGATTATTTCGAGGCGTGCGGTCTGGAAGGTTCCGGCAAGTCGGCCGTGATTTCCGCCTGTTACCGCGCGTTACGGCAGCAATCGTTCCTGACGACCGGTGAAGAGGAATCCCGCGCCTGGACCATTCCCATCGGCACAAAGGCTCCCCAAGCCGCCGGAAAAATCCACACGGATATCGAACGTGGATTTATCCGCGCGGAGGTTGTGACTTATGATGATCTGATTCGGGAAGGGTCTATTGAAGCGTGTAAAAAAGCCGGAAAATACCGGTTGGAAGGAAAAGACTACGTGGTGCAGGACGGCGACGTGATCTATTTTCGGTTCGCCGTTTAGCGAGGAGCGTGTCCGATGACCGACGTGCCCCCCCCAGTATCACCGACCGGACGGCGGGAACCGCTGAAAGCCGAATCGCCGCGTTTTCCCCACGCGACAGCACAAGCGACCTCTTTCAAGGAGGTCCTCGCCGACACGCGAAATGGGAAATCGGAACCACCCGACTCCCACATCGTGCAGGTCCGCGAAGGGGATACCCTTTCCGAAATTGTCAACCGCGCCCTGAAAACACGTAATATGCCGCATACCACCCGGGACCTGTACCACTGGGTGGAAAATGTGGCATACGCAAACGGATTGGCCAATCCGGACCTGATCTATGCCGGGCAACGGATCGACTTGTCGATTCTCTACGGTCAGCCGCAACCGGAACCGATGGCCGTGTCCGGCAAAACCGCCGAACCCGAAAACGCGTTTTTAACACCGGTCTCCGGGGATATCACATCGGGATTCGGAATGCGGATTCACCCGATAGATCACGTGCCGCATTTCCATTATGGAGTGGATATTGCCGCGCCGGCGGGTACGCCGATCTCGGTTGCCGCTCCCGGAGTTGTGGCCTTTGCGGGTCAACGCGGCGGATACGGAAACTGTGTCGATATCGACCACGGGAACGGTTGGCTGACCCGCTACGCCCATCTCGAACGAGTCTCGGTAGGTGTCGGGCAAATCATTACCGGGGGCGACCGGATCGGACATGTCGGGAGTACAGGACGAACAACCGGACCGCATTTGCATCTGGAGATTCACCAAAACGGAAGGCGAATCAATCCATTGTCCGTGGTTTCCATTGAAGAACGTGGCCCCGCCATCCGAATTGCCGCCTCCAACATTCCAAAGGAGGAAAGCAGCTGACCGCAATGATAGGGCACAGCATTGCCTCGATCAGTCGGGCGGTATTGGACCTGTTTTATCCGCCGGTTTGTCCGGGCTGC
>JAKPRU010000053.1 GCA_029557025.1 Candidatus Omnitrophota bacterium
CGGTCGTTTCCGACATGGGCATGATCGTTCCCATACAATTGTTGACGGTGATCGAGTCCGTTTGGGCCTCCACCATCAGTTCCTTGAACACTTCGTTCAAGACGAAGGCATTTCGAATGAAATCCTCTCCCGTATGGACGGAAACCCCGCGACCTTTCATGTATTTTTCTGCCTCACGGTGGCAACGCGACACCAGGGCATCATTCGCCCGCGCTTTCTTGATTCGCTCTCCCAGGTCGGGATACGGAGCGTCGATGATCTCCCACTTGAAGACGTTCCGTGAGAAATCGGGAGCCGGTCGCCCGCCGTCTCCCCAGCCGCTCGGACCGCCGATGGCGACAATCCGCTTGCCCAGTGTGTTCTTGATTCCGTGCAATGCGCGCAGACGCCACAGGATTTCATCGTACCGATCCACCACCACGTCCTGTACGTCCATTCCAGGCTGGCCGTATTCGTCCACCGTCTTGCGCAGGAACCGGTCGTGAGCGGTCTCGTACCACAGATACACGGGACCGGAGCGATGCCGAACGAACAGGATGTTCCATTTGTCGGGTCTTGCGGCGGCTTCCACCGTATTGGTTCCGCAACTGGCTCCGTAGATCAGCATCACATCGTAGTTGCCTTTCGCCACGTTCGCCGCCTGTTCGGGTTTGGAAGCTGTCTCCAGGGGAAGCATCTCGATCGGGAAATCGGCCTCCGCAACCATCTTCTCCAATTCCCGATTGATCCGTTGCTTCTCTTCTGCCTCGTGCTGCGCGGTGAGCAGGCCGCCCCAGGGACGCCAGCTGGTGGCTTCGCGACGTTGGGAGATCTCGCTCAGCAGCAGGGGTTGTACTTTCAGCGGCAGGTCGATGATCGCCGGAGTCCACTCCGGGTCTTTTCCGGTTCCCGCATGGGCCTGCATGGCGGAAAAGGCCAGCGTCCCGGCAGTTACCACGCCCACACCGGCCAGAAATTCCCGTCGTGTAAATCCGTCCGTTTCACGGTCCGGGCAGGCTGTCGTCATACAGCAGCGACACAGATGATTGCAGCTCGCTTGGGTTTGCTCGTTCATGGATACGTCCTCCAAAGTTCGGTATGCACGAAGAATTGTCCTGAATCAGGAACCTGTCAATTCGGCGTAGGATACCCGAAAACAGGTCTATTCGTCCACGCCTGGAACGGCAAGGACTCCACCGCGCGGTTGACCCTCTGTTCCGATCTTGACACAATTCCAACGAGACATGCAATTCATTTTCTGTGACAGACTGCCCCGTGGAAATGGAATGAGCAATCCATGATATCGTCGAAACCCATTCACACCGAAGATCCGGATTTGCAGCAGTGCCTGGATCGAATCAGAGAGATCAAGCGGGAATTGGGCAACCGCCTGGTGATTCTGGGGCATCATTACCAGCGGGATGAGATTGTCGAATTGGCCGACTTCCGGGGAGACTCTTTCCTTTTGTCCAAACGGGCATCCGAGCAGAAAGAGGCGGAATACATCGTATTCTGCGGCGTGCATTTCATGGCGGAAAGCGCCAGAATTCTGGTGCAGCCACACCAGAGAGTCTATCTGCCGGATCGACGAGCCGGTTGCCCCATGGCGGACATGGCCGATATCGACACGGTGGAACGGGTCTGGGAGGATTTGAACGCGATTGCAGGACCGGGACGGATTATGCCGGTTACCTATGTCAACTCCGATGCCGATATCAAGGCGATGTGCGGTCGGAATGGCGGATTAGCCTGCACTTCATCTAATGCGGACAAGGCATTCGGGTGGGCTTTCGAGCGACGAGAGAAAGTGATCTTCTTCCCCGATCAGCATCTTGGACGGAACACTGCCAACAAGCTGGGCATTCCCCGCGAACAGGTTGTTTTCTGGGACTGGCTGGCCCCCGATCCCAGGGAAGATCATACCGATGAGGAGATCCGAAATGCGCGGGTCATTCTCTGGAACGGCTATTGTCACGTTCACACGTATTTTACGCCCCCCCTCGTGCAACGAGCGCGACAGACCAAACCCGGCTGCAAAATCATCGTGCATCCCGAATGCTCCGAAGAGACCGTTGCCCTCTCCGATGCAACCGGCTCAACCGAACAGATTATCCGCTATGTGCAGGCGGCTCCATCCGGCAGTGTCATTTTCATCGGGACAGAGATCAACATGGTTCGACGGCTGGCGCAGGAGTATCCCGATAAGGAAATCCTGCCTCTGGCACGATCCGTCTGCCCGAACATGTGGAAGATCAGTCCGAAGAATCTCCTGCATACGTTGGAGCACCTGGACGATGGGGAGCCGATTACAATTCCCGATGAGATTGTCCAAGACGCTCGCCTTGCTCTATCGCGTATGCTGGAACTGCCGTGACGGACAATCAGGCGTTGCGTAGCTGTGGCGTGGGTGTCCCCCTATGGTCGGCAGTTTGGACTGCTACCTCATATCCCTCCCCGCATCAGAGACGAGGCAATAAACGCCGGACCGATCACCGCAGCCAGATGGTTCTTTGCCTCGACATGCAACTCCATTCCCTCTTCCGTAATCCGAAGATCGGCTGTAACCGGCGTCGTCAGATCGGCCAGGATCCTGAGAAAGTCGGCGACTGCTTTTGCGTTCGGAGTAGCCGAGCCGACATCCGCTATTTCCCCTTCAATCAAACGTTTCAGAAACTCCGCCGAAACCTGAAGATCGGAAGAGCG
>JAKPRU010000064.1 GCA_029557025.1 Candidatus Omnitrophota bacterium
GATCCGGTTTTAATGGCAATAAGTCCGAGTTGGCACATACTGATGGTACGGTGTGCAGTTTCCAGGGGTTCCAAAGAAGCTTTCCCTGATTTGACGGCCAGAAGAAAATCTTCTTTGTCACTGGGCAAATCCCGGAAATACAAATCGCCCGGTTTTCCTTCGCTCTCCACGATAGAGGGTGAGCTTGCCTTGATGGTTTTGGGATATTCGATTTCTATCCATCCTTCACTCCCTTCAAAGCGCACGTAAGGCCGTTCGATTTTAAAGAAGAGTTCCGTACCGTTGGCATATTCATACCTGATTTCGAACCGGTTAAGCGTATTCCAAAGTCCCTTGTCGAATTCCCCGCTACCTTCCACCGACACCGGTCCGGTGTATTCGGTGTTGTTGCCCCACTGGGCGATGCCCATCAGGTGGGCGCCCCAGTTGGAGATCATGCCGTTGCAGTAGGCATCGACTCTCATCCAGCCGGGTCTTCCGTAAGCCTTGACAGCATGGACCCTTTTTTCGGTGTAGGGGGCTTCCCAGGCGGGACCCAGCCAAAGGTCGTAATTCAGTTCGGAGGGCACCGGCATGGTGGATTGTGGTGGCAGGGCCGCCCCGTTCAGCTCGGGAGGTACCCCTACAAAAATACGTTCGACTTTTCCAATCCGTCCGTTGCGCACCACCTCTACAACACGTGAAAATTCAGGAAGCGTCCTGAATTCACTGTCGTTGCGGGTGATGACGCCGGATTTCTGAATGGCTTTCACCAGTTTCCGGCCATGTTCGATGCAGGTGGAGATGGGTTTTTCGAGGGAGATGTGCTTGCCGGCGCGAGCGGCATCAATGGCTGCCGGAACGTGCCAGTGATCGGGGAGGGAGATCATCACGGCATCCACCTCGCGCGAATGCAGCAATTCGCGGTAGTCGGTCCAGGCTTTGCATCCCTTGTAAGTAGTTCCTTTCTGTGTCGAATAGCCTTCGTTGACCTGCCTGACTGCATTGGCAAGCCGCCAGCCGTCCACATCGCATACTCCTGTGAGATGGGCGTGCTGCGAGGCCAGCAGTTGGGGGATATTGGGATTCACCGATTGCCTGCCGCACCCGATGACCGCTACGTTGATCCTGTTCGACGGGGCTGT
>JAKPRU010000072.1 GCA_029557025.1 Candidatus Omnitrophota bacterium
ATGCACGCCTTCATGCCGCTGGTTCCGCTGGCCTCCATGGGCCGAAGGGGTGTATTGAGCCAGACATCCGCGCCCTGGACCAGGTATCGGGTGACTTTCACATCATAGTCCTCGAGAAACACAATTCTTCGGCGAAGGTCCTCTGTGCGTGCATGTTGGATGACCTGTCGAATGAGTTCCTTTCCGGCGTTATCGGCGGGATGGGCTTTTCCGGAATAGATAATCTGGACCGGCCGTTCCGGATTAGAGAGGATTCGTTTCAGTCGATTCAAATCGGTGAACAGGAGTGTCCCGCGTTTGTAGGTGGCAAATCGTCGCGCAAATCCGATGGTGAGGGCTTCCGGGTCCAGGATCTCATCGGACTGCTCAATTTCGGCGCGAGGTGCGCCCCGTTTTGTCAATTGCATCCGCAAACGCCGTCGCGCAAACGCGACCAGCCGTTCACGCCGTCGGACATGCGTTCGCCACAATTCCGCATCGGGAATCTGGTCCACCCGTTTCCAGATGCTCTGATCCGCCGGGGTCAGCGTCCAGCGAGGACCGATATAGCGATCATACAACCCCACCAGATCATTGGAGATCCAGGTATTGATATGCACGCCATTGGTGATGTGCATGATGGGGATCTCGGCCTGCGGAACACCTTTCCAGAGCGGATTCCACATTTTCCGAGTGACCTCACCATGCAGACGGCTGACGCCGTTGCGTCTTCCTGAAAGGCGCAAGGCCATCACGGTCATGCCGAACGGTTCGGTGCGGTTGTGCGGATCGATCCGGCCGAGTGCGAGGAATCTTTCTCTGTTGAGAGTGAGCTGGGGATAGAACGTGGAGAAGTAGCGGTCGATCAATTCCGGTGGGAAGGTTTCATTGCCCGCGGGGACCGGGGTGTGGGTGGTAAAGACGGTTCCGGCAGTGACTACTTCGCAGGCCTCCTCAAAGGTTAATTTGTGCTCCGTCATTACTTCGCGAAGGCGTTCAATGGCCAGAAATGCCGGGTGGGTGTCGTTCATGTGATACACCATGGGGGAAATCCCCAAGGCACGGAGGGCACGCACTCCGCCCACCCCCATCATGATCTCCTGGCGAATCCGCATGTCCTGATCGGCCACATAAAGTTGCCCCGTAATGGGGCGGCTCTCGGGCGCGTTCTCCTCAATGTTCGTGTCCAGCAAGTACAATTTGCCCCGTCCCACATTGACCCGCCAGATTTGCGCTTTGACCTCTCCTTGAGGGTATTCGACGGAAATTCGGAGCGGATTTCCTTTGTCGTCACGCTCCAGTTCCACCGGCATGTTGTAGAAATCATTTTCCGGGTAGAGCTCCTGCTGCCAGCCATCCACGCTCAGGTACTGACGAAAATACCCCAGTCGGTAGAGCAGCCCGACTCCCACGAGGGGAATGCCCAGGTCGCTGGCGGATTTCAAGTGGTCACCGGCGAGGATTCCAAGACCCCCGCTGTAAATCGGCAGGGAATCCGTCAGACCGAACTCGGCGGAAAAATACGCAACTCGAAATGTCTTGATGGGGCAGGATTGTTCGTCGAACCAGGTATGCGCTTTCAGATAGGCATCCAGCTTCGCCCCGACCCGCTCCAGGTGGGAAAGATAGCTCTCATCATTGGCAAGGAATTCGTATCGTTCCTGAGAAAGGCAGCCCAACATCCGTACCGGATTCTGGTAACACTGTTCCCAGAGGATCCGATCCAGGCGGCGAAACAGTTCGATGGCTTCTTTGTCCCAACTCCACCAGATGTTGTAAGCGATTTCGCGGACCCGTTTCAGCGAGGCCGGAATACGGGGCGCGACCACGAATTTTCGAAGCATGTTTTTCAATCCTCCATGGAAAAACCAATTCCCTGCTTTTGTTATCTCAAAATCCTACTTCAAGCCGTATCAAACGGAAAGAGGAATGCGGAAGGGGTTTTCTCGGCGGGATCGGCGGATCTCCCTTGAATTGAGCGGCGATTCCCTGTCTCATTGCTCATTACCCCCAAACGGGGTGTTCCAAAACGGTCCATAGCAGACTTTGGGAGGTAAGCGATATGGCGAAGATCGGGGTTCCCTACACCCATCTGCTGGATGTGACTCTGCAAAGGCTTGAAAGCACCGGGTTGCTGCTGGCTTCCCTCGACCGGAACCTGAAACCGAACGTGATGACCATCGGCTGGGGAACCGTCGGCGTGGTCTGGGGAAAGCCGATTTTCACGGTTCTGGTACGTCCGTCCAGGTATACCTATGGCTGTATCGAGGCCACCGGCGATTTCACCGTCAATGTCCCTGCGCCGGGGATGGACCGGGTCGCCATGATCTGCGGCACCCGTTCCGGCAGAGAAACGGACAAATTCGCCAAATGTAATCTGACGGCGATTCCGGGGAAACACGTCAAATCGCCGACCATCGCGGAGTGTGAGATCTGCTATGAGTGCAAAATAGTCAACTATGAAGATATCCGGGCGGGACACTTGGCGGAGGAGATCATGCAGTCCGCTTACCCGAATGGAGACCTTCATCGGGTCTATTACGGGGAAATCCTGGAAACCTTTGCGGAAAAATGAGCCTCTTTCCCCGCAAAATCCGAACGCCTGGAAATTGACGTGGGTGGACGCCTATGGTAGAAGAGAGAATCTTTTGTTTATCGGGTTGATGCCTGTGACCGGAATCTCATCCAACCGCGTGGTTCCCCAGGCGTACTCTGCCCGCGCGATGGTCCGGGCGGGATTTTGCCTGTGGTTTCCTGTTTTCATCGGCTTGGCGATTTTCCCCTCCTCAACCCGGGCGCAGGAGGATGCCACTGCTGAATTCACATTTCCCGTTCCTATTCCGATTCAATGCCACGGGGATGCCGAATACCTGGGCGATGAAGGCGTGCTGATTATTAAGAGTCGGGAAGATGAACGGGCAAATGTCGTCTATGGAGACCGCTCAATCACCGCCGATGAAGTCGTTGTGGATCAGAATGTACAGCAGATCCGCGCCCAGGGAGATGTCAGAATGTGGGACAACGGTCGGCTGATGGTAGCGGACCAGGTGGTTTACGACCTCGAAAAGGAGGAAGCCCGCCTCTACAACCTGAGACATTCCTATATCGACCCCGAACTATACATCACCGGCAAAGAAGTCATTCGTCAGGAGGTCCCCGGCAACATTCCCCAGGGAGCCACCGAACCGAAGATGATCGATCAATACACCATTCTCGACGGAACGGTCACCACCTGCGATATGCCGGTTCCTCACTATTACATTGAATATGACACCATGACGGTTCTCCCGGGCGACCGATTTTGGTTGTATGACATCTGGTGGGTACAGAACGGTTTCCCGCTGGGATATTTGCCTTATTTCACCCGTTCCCTGGCCCGACCTCGGATTGCCTACATTTTTGGCGCCGCCAGTTTGGGACATCTGGGATTCACCACGATGCATAAATTGATCGTACACCTGGACCCGCGTCTTCGTCTCGCATTCTTCGGCGATACTTTCTCGGACGTCGGGTATGGGTACGGGGCATCCTGGAACTTTCATTTCCCCGGTGAAGGCGGGCCGGACGGGAGAATCCGATGGTATGGGGTGAGCCAGCGTGATGCGGATGATGACGATTTTTTTGAAGATGACGATCGGTATCGGCTCGACGGGTACTACCGACAGACACTCCCTTATGATATCACCGTGCGAAGCCGGTTCCACCGCTCTTCCGATTTTGAGTTCAATGAAGATTTCGATAGTGTCATGGAGATGCGCGGTGTTTCCTCCGATGAACTCGAACGGGACTATCCCTCCGATCTCTCCGTATCCAAGAGCTGGGATCGTCAAACAATCCGGGTTACCGGGACAAAATACCTTGAGGATTACTTTTACAGCCAGCTGCCACGAACCGAGCGTCTTCCCCAGGCCCGCTGGGATTTGATGCCGTCCAGCTTCATGGATACGCGCCTTTATCTGGACGCCCATGTTGCCTATGACGATGCCCGGCGCGAACAGGGATATCAACCCCGACATTCCGCGAAGGATGAAACCAATTACATCGAAGAGATTCAGCGAACCGACGCCGAATTACGGCTTTTCTCTCCCTTCGACCTCGCATACGGCTGGTACTTGCAACCTTACCTCGGATACCGTGGGACCAATTATTCCGACCCGGTCCGCCGGACTCGTGCCCTGGCAAATGAAGAATTTGACGATGAGTTCCGTGGGATGCTTGAGACCGGCACGGAACTCGGTACACGATCCATTGTCTATTTCGATCCCGGGGGTTCCTGGGGGAAAATGCGCTTCGTGTTCGAGCCGATTCTCGGATATGATTATTTTCAGCCGGACACGGATCTCGAGGAAATCGGCCTGGATGTCGATCCGCGCCAGCGGTTCCCGTATATCGACGATGTTGACGACTTTCGCGCTACTTTCCATCGTCTATCCGCGCGGGTCAATACGAAGCTTCAGCGAAAGGCCCCGGACGGCACTCACACGCTGGCCCGGTTGACCATGGGCAGCGCCTACGATTACTTCCCGGATGAGAATCTCCGTTTCGACAACCTGTCCTACATCAACGACAAGGCGGATTCCGACGATCATCGCTACACGGATTATTTCGAGGAATTCGAACTGGCGCCGGTAAACTGGTTTGCCCTCGGAAACAACCTCCGGTACGACATCGACGACAGCACGGTACGATCCAGCAACGTCTATGTGGATGTTCGACCGATTGCCCGGTGGAGTTCCCGTATCGGATTCAACACGTTCGAGGACGAACTGATCGATGCGGACAGCCAGGAGGAGTTGTATTGGAACACGCAACTGAAATTATCCGAAAAATACTCACTCAGTCTCGGTCAACGATACGATGCGGATGAGAGTATTCTCCGAAAGAGCCGCCTGAGCATTATTCGGAACCTGCATGATTTTCAGGCGATTGTCGAATTGGAACATCGGAATCGTCTGGATCGGGACGAAGACTACACCATTCGATTTCTGTTGCGCTTTCTTGGGCTGGGGGGAAAGTACAACCTTCTTTGATTCGCGGGGCCGGATTTGTTGAGAGCGGATATGCCCCATCCCCTTGTGAGCCGATCGCCCATACAATGGTCCTGATTCCGGAGGATGGTTCGAGGAATGGCTGACTCGGTGTCGGATATGGAGGCTCGCAAACTTCTGGAGCCTCTTTTGGCATCTGTGCAGTATGTAAAGGGGGTCGGTCCCCGGCGTGCTTCCATTCTGGCCCGACTGGGGATTGAAACCCTCTATGACCTGCTGTGGCATCTGCCGCGAGCATACGTAGACCGGCGTGTGGTCGGGTCTCTCGCGGCCGTGGCACCCGGAAAGTCCGTGACTATTCAGGGCACAGTCAATTCCGTTTACGCCCGCCGCGCCCGTCCCCACAGCCGAGTGCGCAATATCGTAGAGGCGGTGATTGATACAGGCGGGACCTCTGTGGCGGCCGTGTGGTTCAACCAGGCCTATCTCAAAGACAAACTTCGTCCGGGGGCACGTCTGCGCCTTTTCGGAAAACTCGACGATCGGAACTTCACCCTGAAAATGACCTCCCCTGAGATCGAATGGGTGGATGAATCCGATGAGGAGGACACCGAGGGCAGGATTCTTCCGCTTTACCCGCTTACCGAAGGTCTGAAACAAAAACACCTCCGAGCCATGATCGGCTCGGCGTTGGAGAAATATGTTCCCCCGGCGCTGGAATTTCTGCCGTTGGACATTCTGGCTCGGTATTCCCTGCCGACATTAGGAGAGTCCTTGCGAGTTATTCACCAGCCGGAACCTGCGGATGGCGTACCGACCATCAATGCAGCAGGAAACGACCCCGACCTGTTTGAGCAGTTGCCGGAGGAAGATGCGGATGCGTTTCGAGCGCCCTCCACGGGCGCATGGATCGCTGCCCGCCATCGTCTGATTTTCGAGG
>JAKPRU010000076.1 GCA_029557025.1 Candidatus Omnitrophota bacterium
CCTCGAAAAAACAGCACATGAAGAGATCGAATCGATCAAGCACAACCTGTACAACATCGAGCGGCTGGAAACGATCCCGCAGAAAGATACCGTTGTCATCCTGATCGATTCACTGCGGGAACAGATCACCGAGGCAAAGGAAAACGTGATGAATATCCTCGTGATCCTGTGCGGCAATACCAAATCAATTAAATCGATCATCAGGAACCTGCATCATCCCAACCGTTTCGCCCGCGCCAACGCCATTGAGGCGCTCGAGCAGGTGGGCCAGAAGGAGATCGTCAAGGAGCTGATCCCGCTGATAGAAGCAGAGCAGACCAAACGCATCCCTCCTTTGTCTCTGCGCGAGCAGGAACAGCTCACCTCGATCAGGGATCTCCTCCCCTCCGAGTACCGGTGGATACGCGCCGCCGCCGTATATTCACTCGGACAGCTGAAGGCAATCCAGCACAAAGATGCGGTAGCGCGCACACTGCAGGACCCGTATGAACTGGTCCGCGCAAACGCCGTCGAGGCGTTACGGAACATGGACGGGGAAGAGGAACAGCAGTTGTTCAGAAATGCCCTCAGCGACGCCAGCCCCCTCGTACGCGCATACGCGCAAGCCGCCCTTTCTTCGTAACCCGCAACCACCAAATTCCCCATCACAAACAAATCATAACGTAAAGCGATAGACACCGCAGTCATCTCCGCGCCCGCGGCTGTGCCGTTTTGGTATCGGCCTATAGTCCGTATCGCTTATACTGTGTACAGGGGAATTGGTTGAGTGGAGATATAAAGGAGATTGAACCAGCAGTGCTGTTATCGCTGGGAGGAAAATCTAAACCGCAGTATCATACAGAGGGTATTGAGCAACTTGCGCAAAGAGAGATTCGATTGCCCCCTCAGCCGCTGTTCAAAGATGATCGGAACCTCCGTAAAGGTACAGCCAAGCCGTTTCGCCCGGAACAGCACTTCTTCAACGATCGACGGTCCGCTCGAGATCATCGTCTCGAGCCGGATCCGCTCCAGGACCGAACGCCTGAAACAGCGGAAACCGGAGGTGCAATCCTGTATGGGCTCCCGCAGAAGGAGTCTGATGTAGAGATTGGCCATCTTCGTTAGAAAACGCCTAGGAAACCCTCTCCCCTGTTCTCCTCCTCCGGCAACCCCGCGCGAACCGATGGCCACATCGGCATGCCGGCACGCCTCCGTGAGTGCGGGAATAAACCGGGGATGATGGGAGAAATCGGCGTCCATCTCGACTATCAGATCGGCGCCCATGGCAAGGGCCTTTTGGAAACCAGCG
>JAKPRU010000082.1 GCA_029557025.1 Candidatus Omnitrophota bacterium
AAGCTGATTTCCAAGTAATCCGTCCTTCATGTTACGAATCATCCAGTCCGGATTTCCCCCCCACCAACCGGCGTTCAGTGACACCAGCGAGTCGTCCGCTTCGTACCACGGCCTCGTCGTCGGAGCGATGCGGTCAATATACCACGCGGATTGGGTCGGACATATGAATTCGCTACCGAAACAGGCATACACCCATGCAACCGCTATCCAGAAAACCATACGCTTAACTCTTTTCATTGCACTCCTCCGTTACTCTTTGTGTTTAGGGAAGCGATCCATGCCCTGTGTCCCGACCCGGACAGGACCGAACTCCCCTTCTTTGCTATACCCTTTGATTGGGCCAGTCGGAATGTCATTGCCGCCCGACGTGTACCCGAACATCAGGCACCGCCTGATCACCGTCGCCAGCGGCAACCCGCGCTGGTAATATTCCTGCGGCCCCGGCCCGTTATTCCAATCGGCCAGTTTCACAACTCGTCTGCAACTTTTGAAGAAGCCAGAAGCCATTTTAAATGTCAAGGTGTAGTGTGTCCGAACAGTCGTTTCCGATCTGTGCTGGATTCCCACAAGGGGTCACAACGCAACAGGCATTTGTCAAGAAGACTTCGTCCCTGTACAGGCACATCGTGAATCTGCTGCCGAAGGAATCCAATGATTTCCCGCTGGACTAAGGTTTTCTCTTGATTTGATCCAGCGTATTCAGCAGCTATCACCCAGCATCTCGGAAAAAGACGGATGGGATTTAACTGTGGGAATTCTTTTTTGACCCTGCGTATCATCGGCATAAATTGGTCGGGACCTGCGACTCTAAGATATGTGTGGATGATCCACATCACGTCTTGATGCCCTGGCGAATTAAGCAGGTTCAAGAGAAATCCAGAGGACCCAGCATCCCTGCTGTGCCAAAGAACCCCGGACAAAAGGCCGAGCAATTCCGCGTCTTTCGGGGTCAACTGCTCAGCATGCGCCAATTCATCCATTTTTTTCTCGGCAAGACGAAGGACTTCTCGCGTCGAAACACCGAAGTCAAATGCAATCTGTCTGTTTATCCCT
>JAKPRU010000084.1 GCA_029557025.1 Candidatus Omnitrophota bacterium
ACAGCCCATGGAGTCTCACTCAAATGCGCCCTCTTATACTACCTGAGAAGGGAGGATGTCAACGGTTTCAGCGCCTGAAACAGCTCGGTTTGCGCGGTAAAAAGTCCGGGACAGTGTTGCACGTATCCGCATAACCGTCGCCTAAATCTTCCAGGGACGGCGATATCGCCGTTTCAGGAAACGATTCGCCCGATTGTTTCCGACAAACCGCTCCTTGTCGTCGTCCCAAGTGAGGCTCTCGCCGGTGCGGAATGCAATCAGTCCCAAGTGCAATCCCTTGGCCAGTTGATGGGCATAAAACACATTGCAATCGGGCTGTTTTCGGCTCTTAATGCAATCCAAAAACTGGCGAATATGACCGGGGGAGGGTTCCAGCGCCGGGGTATTCCCCAAATCAGGGTTCTCGACTTTCTGGTTGTCAAGATAGACCTCGTGGGTGTCATAATTGGTTACCACCGTGCCTTTGGTTCCCTGGATCATGCAACCGATGCCACCCAAATGGAGGAATCCGGGAATCCCGGTCGGACTGAGCGTAAACACCAGTGGGACACCGTCGTAATCATAGATCACTTCCATGGAGTCCGGCGTTTCGCCGATATCATGGGCGAATTGCTCACCCCCGACGGCGGCAATCGTGCGTGGCGCTTTCAAATCCAGCGACCAGTAAGCAATATCACTGATATGACACCAGAAATCGGCGAACATCCCGCCCGAATAGTCCCAAAAATACCGGAAGTTGAAGTGGCAACGTGCCGGATTGTAAGGGCGCTTTGGGGCGGGACCCAACCAGAAATCGTAGTCCAGGCAGTCCGGCGGATTCGTATCCGGCGGATTGCCCAAATCGCGAAAACCGGAGGTCCTCCAAACCTGAATTCGGGTGATATCGCCCAGGATTCCCGAACGGACAACGCGCACAACCTTGCGATAATTCTCGCCCGCATGGATGTGGTTGCCCATCTGGGAGACCCGCCCGTTTTCCTCGGCGGCCTCACACATTCGGCGGCCTTCCCAGAGCGAATGGCTGAGCGGTTTTTCCACAAAAACATCTTTGCCCGCCTCACAGGCCAGGACAAACGGGATTGCATGCCAGTGGTCGGGCGTGGTCACACTGACCGCATCAATATCGTTTCGGTCCAGGATCTCCCGGAAATCCTTGTATAAATCGGGTTTCCGGCCCTTGGCCTCCTCGCAAATCGACGCCGCCGCATCCAGATGCTCCCGATCCACATCGCAAAGAGCGACAACCTGGGTATCCTCCTGGCGAAGGAACTCTTTCATCCGCCCTGTTCCCATTCCCCCCACGCCGATACAGCCGATCCGGATGGTTTCGTTCGGGCCAGCTCCGGACTGGGCCTTGTGGTTAAAGGCCGTCAACACCAACGCCGCCGTGCCGGTTGTTTTCAGAAATCCTCTTCGATTCACTGTGTATGCACTCATTTTCAAAACCTGTTCCGTCAAGTTTGTTTCCCGAACCGCACCGGGGCAGTCAGGCCATTCAGGCCGACTGTATCGCGTACCTTAGCATGGATCACGCTCCTGAGAAAACGTCCGGGCATCCGTCTATCGACAGGCACAGAGGCCTGTCCCACCGTTTTTCCCCATTTCCCCCCGTCGGCCAGGCGTCTCTGCCTGGTAGTCGGCCAGGCGTCTCTGCCTGGTAGTAGGCCAGGCGTCTCCGTCTGACAATCGGCCCGTCTATTCCTGCCAGGAAATCTTCAATCCCAGATCCTCCGGTGGCTTGGGAATATAATACAAATCGAATTTGCACCACCCCGCACCGCCGGGGATATCGTTAAGATACACTTTGGCCGTGAAATTGTTCTTCTCCGACGGCTGCTCCAGAATGAACGGGTGCATTGGACGGGATTCGATGTCTTTCGGAATCACCGTCACCCGTTCCACCGGAAGCGGATTGAGGATTTTCGAATCGCTGAAATACATGTTGTCCCAAAGCAAATGCTCGATCTCCATGGTGTTTCCACGGATGCTTAAAACATCCATGCCGTCAACACGCGCCTCCAGGTGGAGAACGGGCACGGCCTGATCCGCGTATTCCGTAAGCACTTCCGCGTATCGTTTCTGCTGCTCCGCGACCGCGATTTCAATCTCCTGACGAGAGGGGGCTTTTGCCAGACGAGCCTCCGCCTTCTCGCGGTCCGCCAGAATCTCATCGACATTCTTCAACAACTGCTCGATTCCGAAAAGCTGGTACCGGAATCCGGGGGTACTTTTGAATTGATCCAGCGTACTTTTCAGTTGAACGGAAAGCGACGACAGTTTTTCCCGATTCGATTCAACAGGGTCTTCCCGATATTGAAAATAAGCAAAGAACGTTTTCACATAGAGATTATTCGCCTGGATCAGCAGTCTGGTCAATTCGAGAGAATTGGCGACATTCTCGGCAAACTCCCGATCTTTGACTCGGGGCTGAATCGCCCGATATCGTTCCTGCATCTGTTTCGCGGTGTCCAGACCGTAGTCTAGATCGTTCAGGGTCTTGGCGATCCACGGTTTGCAACTCAGATAAATCTTTCGCAGAAATTCGACATGCTCTTTTCCGCCGTCAATGCTCGGATATCCCGGAGCCACAAACATGCCCACACGAATCAGCGGCAGGGAATTGAAAAATCCGTACGCCACCGGCTCGATATACAATCCATATTTATAGGCCACCGGCGACATCAGGCAAATTTCCGCCATCTCCTTTGCCGCGTCTCGCCCGAAATAGATCGAAGCAAAATCCTCGGCAATCTTTCTGACATCCTCATTGTGATCCCATTCCAGGCGGAATGCTGTGTAGGCGGTCAAGCCTTCGGTATCCCACGTTTCTTTGCCGGGCATATCGAAACTTGCGCCTTTCAGGTTGCTGTCTTCCACATCCAGCATGGTTTGCAGACCGGCCTGGTAATACAGACCGGGGTATGTCGGAAAGACGTTCCCTCCGGCATGATAATCCATGGTTTCAAGTACGACCATCATGTTGTGAGGAGTGATATTTACCGTGGGGTTGTATCTCTGATACCACCAGCGGTCATTCTGGGTGAAGCTTGGAATCAGGTAGAGATTTCGGGTCGGCACATCATTTGTAAATGTTCTTCGAAATATATCCGGTTGCGACTGCTGTTCATAACAGTTCGTGTTCCAGGTTCGTTGAAAAAGTAATTTATTGAATTCTCCGACTACAACATTCGCCAGCATTTTCACATAGGTGCGATACCGCTTCTCCAGACTCCAATCGCAATTCTCTCCCTGGTGCATCGGATCGAATGTTGTGTAATTTCCCCAGTAGGATTGTTCTTCCCCGGTGAAGCTGCACACACCGTCCAATTCCGGGACAGCCTGGAACAATCGACGAAACTTGGCCTGTACGGCATTCCAGAAACACGGGTCCGAGGGGGAAAGCGTGGCTCCGAATTCCTGAAGTATAGACGGGTGATAGGTAAACTCCGTCCCGAACGCCAGGATTTTCAAATGAACGGAATGGGCATAAGCCGCCAATTCCCTTGTCTGTTCCCGGAACTTCTCATTCTCCGTTCGTTCCGGTTCGGCATTCCAGGGAACCAGTCGCAGGGGATTCTCTCCGTAAACCGTATTGAGCCCGTAACGCAGGGCACGGTGAATATCCTCCCTGCTGTTGACCACCCGCCGCGTATATCGAATCGGCATGTCAGGTTCCTGCACAAGATTCAACTCTGGGATTGCGCCGAGAACACGCAGACGATCCCAGATCCAATACAGCCCATAGATATCCCCCGGGACGGAACCTCCGGCCACCACAACGATTCTCTTGCCGTCACTCTCGACGGTCGCTATCTGATACCCTTCCGGGTCAATGCCGGTATCAAGCGAAATCAGGCCTTTCTTTGCAAG
>JAKPRU010000106.1 GCA_029557025.1 Candidatus Omnitrophota bacterium
CCTCAAATCAGCCGCTCCCACGCCGGCGGGATCAAACTGTTGAATCAATTGTATCAGCGCGATGATGGTGTCCACGGGGACTTCCAAACCAAGAATGATGGATAAATCGTCGGAAAGGGCCTCAGGTGTCCGGCGCAAATAGCCGTCTTCATCGATGTTGCCGATGATGAAGGTCGCGACTTTCCGGTCTTCCTCCGACAATTCCTGAAGATTGAGCTGTTCGAGCAAGACATCGTTGAGGGTCACATCGGCTGTCACCGGGAGCCAGTCCTTCCAGTTGTCAAGGGCCGACTCTCCACCCGTTTGCCTGGTCTTGTAATCGGGAATGTCATCGTCGGTCGCATAATCATCGAAGGTAAAATCATCGTTGTTACCTCCGTCGCCGGTGTCATAAAGCGGATCATCGTTCTGATCGGTCACCGCATTTTCGCCCAGCTCCAACGCCGGATTCGCATCGACCTCCTGCATGACCCGTTCCGTCATTTCAACAGAGGGGACTTCCAACAGCTTGATAAGCTGGATCTGCTGTGGCGAAAGCTTTTGAAGCAGCTTCTGCTGTTGGAACTGACGTAACATGGCGCTCAGACTGTTTGGGACAAAGATAGCAATTTGGGTCCAAATGTACGAAACCCGCTCAATACCTAAAGCTGCTGCCGCCGAGGAATTCCCTCAACAACGAAGTTCTGGGAATTTCAGGATCGGAAATGGGCACGAAGAATTCCAGGAAGCGCAACAGTCGATGTGCCTCGGTGTATTCGGGGCATCGTTGGGGAACCTGCCTCAGGATGGGCTCGGCGTAGCTTCTGAGAACGGAAAATTCAAACAGCAGGGCCGAATTGAACATGGCATCGGCGTTTTCCTGGTAAGGGAATATCCATTTTTCTTCTCCTTCCCGCACACTATCCCAACGGGAGATGGTATCCTGAGCCGAATAGCCTCTGTAGCGGAAATCCCTGATGATGCGGCGCAACAATCGATTGTCGGTGGTGGGTATCCAGTTGTGATAATCCAGGGAGATAGACGTCAGGGCTGACACGTAGACCTTGAACAGTAGTTCAGACTTCATCCCCGGCAGCAAGGCCGGGTTCAGGGCGTGAATACCCTCCAGGATGAGTACATTGTTGGGGTTCAGCTTCAGCTT
>JAKPRU010000116.1 GCA_029557025.1 Candidatus Omnitrophota bacterium
GGGGGGAACAAACCGATCACATGGGTAACACATCAGGCACAAATCCCGACACTCTTACACAAACCCCCGCCCCGGCCACGACTCTTTTCATTAAAATTCCTCTCTTGCCGTGATGTTTTTGCCTCTTGAACGTATCGTATATATGAGGGAATGCGATGGAGACTGGGGAAAACAAGCTGATCGAGGGGATGCTCCAGGGGAATCCGGGGAGCCGTGAGGGATTTTTGCGCCTGTATGGGCTGGAAGTTTACTGGCTCGCTTATTCACGTTTGTGGAATGTGGAGGAAGCAAGGGATGTTCTCCAGGAAGCCAGATATCACTTTACGGAAGAGGTCCGCAACGGGCGATTTCGCGCGGACAACGGCTCGATCCGTGCATTTTTGCGAACCACGGCAGGCAACTTGTGTATCGACCGGATTCGACGGCGAGAACGTTTCCGCTCGCGCAAGGATGAAATCCGGGATCTCGAAATATCACGGCGGACTCTGAAGAGTCCCGATGAGGTTGCCGACGAAATCCGTATCGAGGAGGCAATCCAGGCCGGTTCGGTCGAACTGACGGAACTTCAGCGCGCAGTCTTTGCTCTTCATTACCTGGACGGGGTATCCGCCCGGGAAATCGCCGAAAGGCTGGGCCTGTCGGAAAACAATGTGCGAAACCACCTCTGGCGGGCACGACAGAGAATGCAAATTATTCTTGCGCCGCTTGTGGAGGAATGACGATGAACGATCTTACCGAAAAACGGGAACAACTTTGCAAAAGGAGATTACGATGAGAAACAAAATGATCGTCCCAAAAATTCACTTTCATGGCTTCCTGCTGGTTCTCTTTAGTTCCCTTCTCTTGTTTCCTTCGTACGTATCATCGACTGTTCCCAACCCATATACCGGCTGGAACGGGGCATGTGATGAAGATAATACGATGGAAGAGCTGGTCCGAGGTGTGGTGTCCAGTGCCGTCGTTGTGGCCCCGGCCACTCCTGATGTGAGAGATCGAGTTGCCCCTTCCACAGAGGATGGGACATATAACGGCCAGACCGGTGCGGAGAAACTGTTACAAATAGTGAACCATCCGGAGACTTGCCTGAGCACTTCGCCAATCTGGCCGCATTTTGCATTTGACAAATATGTAAACAATGCTATTGAAGAGTGGGCGGACACCGACAGTATCTGCGTATACTTCAATATCATAAGTAACGTCACTGATGTTGAAGGACCAGATCCGGTCGAAAATGATCTAGATGCGCGGGAGTGGCATGATCAGGCTGTTGGAGCGACCACCTGGGAAGTAGTTATTGTAGATGACCTGGCTGGAGATTACATTCAAGCCGCTGGCGTAACTTTTCCCACACTTCCGGACGGAGGCAATGTTGTCTATACAAAATTGACAATTGTCAAAAGCGATCAGACCAATGACACAATCGCCCATGAATATGGTCATACCTGGGACAGCACTCAATCCCACCAAAGCATCGAGGAATATATCTGGCCGGAAACTGCCAATGTATATCATTACGGAGAAGACCCCGATTGGCCCGGTGTGCCCCGTGCAATGGCATATCCGCAGAGAAATTACAACTGGAATCTCATGACCTATGATCTTACCGGTGGTCTTGACGCGGATATGGAGTTTAAGATCAACAAGTTCCCATATAACGATTGGCCGTATCCATGTTATCGATGGTGTGAGAACTTCTAACAGCGATTCACCAATCAGGATGGAAGGAGACCGACAATGATTAAACAATGTCAACTCGCAATGGCGGCAATTCTCGTGTTTCTTGGCCTCATGGTGTCTACCGGCTTTGCTGAGGAGTCAACCCCGGGAATGGCGGATGAGCAGTTGCTTAAGAATCTGCAAATGTATGTGGAGAAATCCCAAGGACTCAACTGGTTCCAGCGCGGGCGAATGCTCGAACGGAACTCCATCAATATGGAATTGTTCAGCGAGGGCCTTCTTGGAAACAATGCATACATGGATTATTGGAGCGACGCGCTACGGATGTACTGGTATCGCTTCCGTGGTGACCCACGCAAGGTCATCGACAAGATGATGCAATTCCTGGAACGCGACGAGCCAATCTACACGACTCCAATTCGAGAAGCAAAAATCCATGCACTGCTGATTATCGACCTGTTCCTGGATGACCCCAAGGCTCGGGAGCAGGAAGAGGTAAAGGCGATCTTGTTAAATCGAGTCGCCCCATTCATTGTTGATAACGGACTGACGGACTACAAGGTCTGGATGAAGCGCCTGAACGTGAAGCCCACGGGATCTCTTGAGAGAGAAAAGCGTCCGGGTATGACGACAGAAGAGCAAGAACGGGCTAAGGAGGAGTACAAACCCGTGCAGCAGGCCCAATCGGCGGCGAAGATCGCTCTGAGCATCGTAGGCAATCTGTATTTGTTGACCGATTCAATGCAATTCCGTGCCGTCGTTGAGGCAGCGACGGCGTCGGAAAGCCGAACGGTGCGACGGAGGGCAGAGACGTTGCTCCGAGACGATTACCGCCAAGCATGGGAGGGTGGCGGTCTGCAATATCTTCTTCCATGGGCGGAAGATATTGGCCTGCCGGTCAGGGGGGACATAAAGGGTGCTACGGATTCGTCATCCTCCGACATTGCTCAACGAAGGCGCGACGCGGCAGCGCGGGGGGACGCACGGCGTGATATTGAGCAGAGGAAGGCCGACGCAGAATGACCGTTCGTTTTCGTGGATTGGTCCTTGGTCTGATAATGCCGCTCCTTTCGGGTGGCATT
>JAKPRU010000122.1 GCA_029557025.1 Candidatus Omnitrophota bacterium
GTCCTCAGAGGCCGGTCTAAACGGGGAATTCAGAATGGTGCGGGACTGACCAGAGAGCAGGTCATAGGCAAAAACATGGTAGCCATCGGAAAGGACGACCTCCCCCGTGTCCAACGGACAAACAGCTCCTCTCGGGTTCTCCCGGTCAAGATGCAGGATGCTCACCGTTTTCTGTTTTCTGTCAATCAGTGTCAGTTGCCCCCTGCTTTTTGATGTCGGGGTGCATACAAGCGTCTCACCGTTACGTATCCATTTCGGTCCAATTTCATCGAACTCCATGCTGTTCGACACGTTCTCTATGTAATCGCCGTTAAGGTTGGTCACATAGATTTCCGCGTTACCATCGCGACTGGACGCAAAGGCGATTTCCGAGCCGTCCGGCGACCAGTCCGGAAACGCGTCAACGGCGGGGTGGTTGGTGAGATTGCGCAGATTGGAACCATCCGCGCTCATAACATAGATTTCAGGATTACCGTCCCGGCTGCTGGTAAAGGCGATGTGCTTGCCGTCTGGAGACCAGGCAGGCGCACACTCCACGTTGTCAATACTCTGTTTCAGATCCGGTTCGAAGAGATCTTTCACGTTCGAGCCGTCGGGATCCATGACCGAAATGACAAAATGACAACCCTTGCGCCTGGAGAACGCGATTTTGGAACCGTCCGGCGACCACGCGGGGTAACACTCACACTCCGGGGTGCTGGTCAGCGGGGTCAGGCCCGTTCCGTCGCTATTCACCGTATAAAGATCGTAACTCGCCTGCCACATCGTGAACGGAATGTGTAATACGTTCCCAGATTCAACATTTCTGAAAGCGTTTTCCAGCGAAATCGCCTGTGCCACCTGTCCTCGTAGAACTAACATCGCCGGGATAGGAAGCACTGTGACGGTAATCAGTAGCATTGCAACGAAATAGCGTGCATGCTGAGACCCTGCGGTATTCCGCATATCATGCTTAACAACCATGGCGTTCTCCTTTGCCAATACACTGTACGTAGCAAATCTTCTTTCTGC
>JAKPRU010000134.1 GCA_029557025.1 Candidatus Omnitrophota bacterium
AAAAGCACCAGCGGAGAGTATTCCACATGGGATGCAAAGACAAACAGATCGGCGTTCAAATAGGCTTGGATCAATTCGGGCCGGGGATAATCGGTCAACAAGATCCGTCTGTCGGAACAGGTCTGGTTGATGCGGCGGGCAATCCCCTGGGGTGTCTCCTGTGAAACAATGGGGATGCCTACCCTTCCCCCGGCCTTCTCGATCAGTTTTCGCAAGGTGCCTCGTAGACCGCAAATCCGAAGAGACTGCCGGAGGTTCCGAAGGGTTCCCGACCAAGTGCCCATTCCCAGAGGAACTGCATTCCCATTAAGAATCAAGGTTGCCTGTTCCCCGGCCTCCAGTTTCAGCATCGAAAAGGCCTTGGCCACTTCGAGATGCCCTTTGAGACCCGTAAAACTCCCCACGGTCAAAAAGAGGAAGGAACGTTCGGGTATGCTGTGACGGCCTCGGAAAGAAGGATCGGCGGCGCAATCGAATTCCTTCTCGGAAGCGCCGTTGGGAATGATCGAAAAATTCTTCAAGCCAAGATCCAGAGCCATATCGATATCCCGGTACTGGGAGGCATAAAAAATCAGGTGATCAAACTGGCGCAATATCGAAGGCATTTTGCGATAATAATCCGCGTAGGCGGGTTCATAGAAGTTCGAAAAGCCGCAGGGGATGAAAACCTTCAACGCCGGTATCTGATCCAGAACAGGCCACAGGGCATCAAAAGTCCACTGCTGGGCTGCTTTGATCACGATCAGATCGAAGTCTCCCCGCAATACATAGCTCCGGTACCGCTCAACCTCACCCGTTAATCCGGCAACCGCATTTCCGGCGACAGCGAATTCTTCAATGCAGACGCCATTGAGTGTGGTGAATTTCCGCATCGGCCACCGGCTGGTCGCCACGGTCACCCGATGACCCCGGGCTGCAAACCGCTCTCCGATCTGACGGATGACCTCTTGAACCCCACCCACGCTGGGCGCGTAAAACTGGCATGCGAAAAGGATCCGCATTAGGACAGGCTTCCCAGGGATCGGTTACGGTACCAGGCCCAAGTGCGCTCGATACCGGCATCAAAATCCATTTCCGGCCGCCAGCCGGAAACGGATTTCAGTTTTTCGGAATCCAAGACATTGATGGAGACGTCGAAAGAACGGGGCGCAACCCGCTTGATGCACGGATCGACGCCATCCCGTTTGGCGCTGATCGTGATCCGCTCGACCACCTCCAGATTCGATCTGCCGATAGTACTGCCGATGTTGTAACATTCTCCCGGAACGCCGGAATCCAAAACAGCGACCAGCGCTTTCGCCAAATCGCCCACGTAGAGGTAATCCCGAACCGTTCCCCGGGGACCAAAGATTTGAATCTCCCTCCCGATCAACATGGATGCCATGGCCGTGGCGATGAAGCCCTGTCCGACAAAGGGCCGCTGCCCTTCTCCATAGGGATTGGACGGCCGGGCACACACGATCGGCAAACCGTGCGTCCGATGGTACATCTGGGCGTATTTTTCCAGAGCCAGCTTCGTAATCCCGTAAGGGGAGATGGGATGGGTTGGATGATCCTCCGTGATCGGCACAGTCCGAGGTTCGCCATAGATCGTACCGCCGGAGGAAAGGAAAAGCA
>JAKPRU010000157.1 GCA_029557025.1 Candidatus Omnitrophota bacterium
AAGCTCGTGCAGGAACTGGTTGATGTCCTTGAATTGCCGATAGACCGATGCGAATCGGACATAAGCAACCTGGTCCAGCTCATGCAGAAGGCGCATGACCTCTTCACCGATTACCGAGGTAGGAACCTCCCGCTCATTCAGCCGAAACAACGTTCTTTCGACTGCCAACCCAAGTTCTTCGATCTGCTGCTCCGAGATGGGACGTTTTTGACAGGCGGTGCGGATCCCCTTGATGATTTTATCCCGACTGTACAGTTCGCGACGTTCATCCCGCTTGATCACCATCAGGCGAATTTCTTCGATCCGTTCATAAGTTGTAAACCGTTTCTGACAGGAAAGGCACTTGCGGCGGCGACGGATAATCTCGCCCTCATTCATATTTCGCGAATCCACCACTTGGTCATCGTTGGAGCCGCAATAGGGGCATTTCATGGTTCTATTCTCCAGTTCGGCGCTCCGGTTCTTATGTGCCGGCGATGAGTCTACAAGAGGAAACGGATTATGACCAGTCGGGAGCGATCCGATTATTTGCCTGCGGGTTGACGACCGTTTGCGTAGGAATACTGAAATCGTTCCCCTGTATCCGGGTCGATAAATCGAACTGTTTCGCCACGGCTCAAGAGTTCCTGGATGCACCGGTTGACCGGCACGGCACGGACCCCGTGCATCCAATAGGTGTCCACCGGGTTTTTACTCCCTTCCTGTTCGATTTGCTGTTGACGA
This sequence comes from Candidatus Omnitrophota bacterium, assembly GCA_029557025.1. GTDB lineage: Bacteria > Hinthialibacterota > Hinthialibacteria > Hinthialibacterales > JAKPRU01 > JAKPRU01. The sequence goes on from JAKPRU010000157.1 coordinate 724, forward strand.
GCCTCCAGACTCGTAACGATTCCGATCACTCCGCCGTCCTCCCAGCGAAAAACCGGCCCTCCGCTATATCCGGAGAATCCGACAAGATCAAGAAAATAGAACGATTCCATCTCATTATAGTACGAGATCGCACTGACAATTCCTTTACGGACATAGGGACGGATGATGGAGACTCTCTTCGGAAAGGTTTGCAGAATCTCCTGAAGCGTAGCGTACACACCAACCTCATCACCCGGATAAATCCCATTCGTGAGATTGAGGGTATTGTCGGGGGCCATGGTGTAATTATACCCGAACGCGACCGGGTGCAGTTGCGGAGGAACACGACCCACCTTCAGAAGAGCCATCCCGATGCTCTGATCAATGTTCGGCTGATAAATCGGCCCCTCGATTACCGGCAGTTCCGTGACTTTGTTGGGACCGATGAATGCCAGCACGGAGAACGTAGCTTCTTCCGGATTGGAGGCGAGAACATGTTCCAGGGTGAGAATCCAGCCGGTGTTGGTCGCCAGGAATCCGGTTCCCATGTGGCGAAACATGGCCTGGGAACCCGGTGGATTGTCCGGCTCCCAACTGACAAGCCCGACCAGGGACGCGCCAACCTCGACCGCAGGGACTGGGCGATGGGATCGTTCCGGGCCGTCTTCTCCTTCGGCTGTCCCGTGCAGTGCCTCGATCGGCAGCAAAGTAACCAGCAATAGAATATATGGCCGGTACACCCGAAAAAGTCCCTTTCTTTCATTTTCTGCTGACCTGCCCGGGATTCCTCGCGGCAGCCATTTTTAAAGGTCGCCTTATATGGCATAAATAGAGTTGTAATAGAACTTTATCGTATGCTAACCAGGTGATTGTATAGAAACAGAGTGTACAGGGACATTGTTCGATTTTCAACCGTTGGAGAAGCGGGAAGTGGTGGCCTTGTTTGACGACGGGACGATCACGTCAGACGCAGGCAGGTTGCTGTGGCGGGAAGTGGAGCGGCGGCGCGGGATTCTCCGACAGTTCAGCGAGTGTTTTCGGGATTTGCGGGATGCGGAACGGATCGAACACACGGTGGCGGAGTTGGTGGCGCGGATCATGGAGCGGGTCCGAGCGAGGTAGCTGAAAGTAGAGATTGCGATACGGGGGATGCGGGATTTTGCCGGGAATCCATCGAGTCTCCTGTCAACCTTCGCCTGACCTTTCTGAGCCGTCAACCCCCACTTGACCTCCCGCGATCTTCGGGTGAGGGAAAACACGCCTCTTGTCATCGCGGCTCATACCGGAATTCTGTCCGCGCATATTGCCCGCAGGGGTGCACGGTTGTGCGCCCTTACGAATTCACGGCAGAATGCCTGTTCCGATATTAGTATAAGGACCAGTCGGAGACGGCGGTTCCACCGAACGGTAACGGCAAACCACTCTTGCCGGTTTTTACACTCGATAATCTGCCGCCGAAATAGCTGGACCAGGTTGCCCCCATCGCGGCTACATACAGAATGTCCGATTGCTCGCCGCGCCCGAATGCCAGATCTGTCGGGCCGGAGAACCCCCAGGCGAATTTCTGTATCGTGCCATCGGGGCGGACCCGCCAAATCCAGCCTTGACTACCATCCGCTACGTACAGATTGCCCTCTATGTCTACCGCAATGGAGTCGAGTTCATACGCGAAGGGTTCAACGACTTGCGTTAAAGCCCCATCCCGACTCAGTCGAAATATCGTGCCGTTACCGGCGTCATTGGATGTTATGAACAGGTCGCCGTTCGGGCCGAACGCGGCGTCGGATGGATTCCGACCCCCCCCCGTCAGGACTGTACAATCTCCGTTCGGCTCGATTCTGATAATTTCATCACTACCGATCAAGCAGACAACGGGGCGGTTTTCGGCATCGAATGTAATACTCACCGGAAAGCCCAGGCCCGATGCCACGGTCTCTGTGGCTCCCCGGATGTTGTATCGCACAATCTCGCGGGTCATCCCGTTTGAGAGATACAGGTCGCCGTTATGATCGAACGCCAGGGCGTTCGGACCAAGCAATCCGCCGCTTGTGGCAATGCCGGAGGCAAAGATCTGGTAATTACCCGAGCTGTCGAATTCCAGGATTCTTCCTTGCAGTGTGTCGATGGCCAACACTTCACCGGTTTCGCGCACAGCGAGGCCGAACGGCATGCCCAGATCACTCGCAAAGGCTACCGGCGCGGGGATAATTAACGGATCGGTACGATTGGGTATATCCGCGTCATCCTGCAAGTACAGGAAGAAAATGTCTTTTGCTTGCGAAGGGACATTGAATGTTGTATCCGATGCGGGAGACAAGACCGCGTTTTGCTTCTCGCCTGTCCGGTCGAGTACAAGGTCGGCGTGTACCGGCCACGTGTCATCCGCCACTTCACTACTCGTTATTGTAATGACAGCCTGTCCGGATTCGTGCCGGAATTGAAGCCCCTGGTAGGCAAATCGAGGCGCTTCCAGGTCAAAACCGGTTCCTTCTGTGACGGAGAGGATATACGCGCCGGTTGCGGCGGTTGCATCCGGCAGGAGCGGGGAGGCCAGCAGCTCGATGGTGTGTTTTCCGGTCTGCGAGAGGTATGCGCCGCTAATGAGAGATCCTTCCACGCTGATGGCGTTATCGTTCTCAGCAATCAGCTGCCCGGACGGACCTTTCAATCGAACCAGCGGATCGAGCGGGAGTGTCCGCGAAGTATCGGGCCAGGCCCACACAGACACGCGCTCGCCGGACCGTCCGTCAAATGTAAAGGTATCGACGTCCCCCACCGGACCGAGAATCCCTTCGATATCCTGTTGAGTCGATATCGCGCGGTTGTCTTGCTCGTCCTGTTCCAAATGTGTTCGGACGAGGTACTCCCCGGTTTCTTCGTCGCGCGCCCCCAGCACGATGAACACATTTAAACCGTCGGCGACAGGTGTATACCCGCGAATCCGGGCAATGCCGGTGGTTGGATCGGCTTCCTGGATTGTGACCAGCCGTCGCCAGATATCGAAGAGAATAAACGTCGGTTTGAACCCTTCCGTAATGCTCGTAATTTCTACCGAGACGGTATCATCAGGAGTCAGCTCAAGAAAATAAGCCTGGGACTGCCCCCGGACAGCGATCCTATCGGAAAATTCATCTTCCGGTGCAACATCCCAGACGGATTGCACGGTCAGCTCATAGGGACCGACCGACTCCCAGAAAGACCCTTGAACCACAATGAAATACCAGCCGGTGTAATCCGGTCGAAACAGCACACAGGGAGAGGTATCAAGAAAATCGTCGTTGACTCCCAGTGTAACCCATTCATAGGTATAAACTCCCAGGTATCCGTCCAGCACATCATGGGGCGTTCGCAGGGTCACCCAGACTGGCGATTTGCTTTGAGACAGTTTGATTGCGTAGATGTCATAATCCCCTTCGAACCCGATCAGGCCGGAGAACGGACTATCTCGGGTAATGATGGTCCCATCCTGTTCATCCGAGGGGAATTCCCGTGTTTCCAACGTGAAGGTTGCCCGAGAAACGCCCGAAGGAAAACTACCTTCAACGTGTATCCGTATGCTGGATCTCGATGGCAACAAGATGGGCAGATAGGCCCCATAAAACTCCGGAAAATTAATTCCCTCATTTATTCCCAGGAGGTTGTTGAAATAATCAAAAACTCTTAGGGTGAGATAAACATCTCGGTTGGGAGCATCGCAGATGATGGAGACATAAGTTCCTCCTGTTCCGGAGATGACAAAATCCGCTGTCGCCTGCTCTGGCGTCAGGGTACCTTCGACCAATTGTCCGATTTGAATCCTTGTTTGTGCGTGAACCGGCAGCGCCACCGATACGACGAAAAGAAGAAGCGCAATGGATGGTTTGACAAAAACTTGATACATGCGGAAACCTCCACGCCTTTCGTTTCACACCAATGGCCCCAAAGCCTCATTCCATTTTACCACAAGATTTGTGATAGGATATCCTATTCGGAAAGAGCGGGAACCTGGATAAACAGTTCCCTTGGCCGTCTGTTCTTCTCCGGTGTCTAATAGGGGACAACCCGGACAAAACGGGACCATGGGACGAAGTCTGCCGGCTCCAGTCCTATTCTGGTAATATTGTATATATGCAG
>JAKPRU010000167.1 GCA_029557025.1 Candidatus Omnitrophota bacterium
GCCGATTGCGGGTTGGGGAAAGGTCTTTGACAGGCAGGGACGCCTGTCCTGCTGGGAGGTGTGACAGGCAGGGACGCCTGTCCTACTGGGAGAGGGTGAGAGCGCGCTGAATGGCTTTGCCTGCGGCAAGAGCATCTCCCATGGACAGATAGGCCATGCCAAGTTCGTGATGCGCCTGGGGGTCGTTGGGATTCAGCGCAACCGCATGCTCCAGATTTCGGACCGCCTCTTCCGCTTGTCCTTTCTCCCGAAGAACGATTCCCAAACCCAACAGAACAGAGAAGTTATCGGCATTCAGTGTTTCTGCTGTTCGATAGCGCTCCTCTGCGCTCCGGAAATCACCGGACATGCGCGCCAAATCGCCCAGACGAACATGCGCCTGGACGCAATTAGGATCGAGCGCCAATGCTTTGCGATAGGCCGATTCCGCCGCATCGAAGTCCCTGGAGCGCCAACACACATCGGCCAATTCGGCCCAAACATCCGGGCGTTCGGGATGTTGTCGAGTCAGGCTAAGCAGGATGGATCGTGCCTTGGGGAACATCTCTCGCCCTGTATATATGCGCGCAAGCGCGAGCGCCGTTTCGCAGGAATCAGGGTGACGCGCCGCGAGATTGGTCAGTCCCTGAACAGCCTCCTCGAAGTGACCGCTTTGCGACAGGAGAACGCACTCCGCGATTCGTATCCCCAAGTCACCGGGCCGGAGAGCAAGGGCGCGTTCATAAGCCTGCAGAGCCTGATCGGTCCGGCCGAGCGCCTCCAGGCATTGGGCCAGCGGAACCAGGATTTCAACGGCATCCCCGCCTTTCAACAGTTTACCGTAGACCTCCGCTGCGGCTTCGTACCGTTCAAGAAGCCGGTATGTTTTGCCCAATTCAGAAAGGACTTCCTCACTTGTAATGACGAGATCATGGGCCTCTTCGAGCAACGGAAGGGCCGCTTCGGGATGGCCGGACTGAAGATGAGAGCGTGCCTCGTCGAGCAGCTGTTGCTTGCGGAGTTCTTTCCCTTCGGGGGAGCTTTCGGTCAGCTTCTTTTCGAGTTTCTCCAGGATTTCCAGTCGCGGCTCATGTTTGACACCACGCAACGATTTCTCGAGCTGGACCTCCAGATCAACCCGTTCCTTGGAGGACAGATTGGAAGAGAGTTCCGTGATTCGGAGTCGGAGTTGCTCTTCGCGTTTTGCCTCGGATCGGACCTGTTCATCCAGGCGGTCTCTGAGGTCGAAGATCGATATGGCCAGTTCGATGAGTCCATCGCGGAATTCTCGGGTATCCTGAAGAAGGCGGGCGATTTTCTCCGATGTCGGGCGGTCATGACCGAGGACCTTCTGGATTTCATCCGCATCGGCCTGCTCCGAGACCAGTTTGCGAAGGTTACCGATCCGCTCCTCCACCCGCTTCAGAAGTTCGGTTTTACTGCTGAATTCTTTGGCCCTGGTTTCAAACTCGGTGACAATGTCCCATGCGGCCCTGGAATATCGATCGGTTTTTTTGCCGACCTCGATGTCCCGTCCCGCCTCTCGGATCATGGCCTCGACCCGGTCAGCGTACCTGTCGCGAATCAGACGAATATATTCGCCGGTCTCATCTTTGCGGGGGTTGATTTGAAGGTTCGCTGCGAATCGCTCGATCGGCGCTCGAACGCGAGCGCGGGGACTGCCGCCAGGAGCGGAGGCTGGAGCCGGAGTCACGGCTGCCGTAGGAGAATCCTCCATACTGCCGCGTTGTTGACGCCGACGCTCCAACTCTGCCGCACCGAGGGACGCAATGTCCGAAGTCGGTTCTTTGCCGCCGGATGGCGACCCTGGAGGAATTGTCATTTGTTATCTCCATGCTGTTTGTCTGATTATTGCAGATTTTCGGGCGCCGAGTAAATAGATTGCGGATTGCCGATTGAAGAATGGTAGGGGTGTGAGAGTATTACAGCGGCCTAAACAGATCCACAATTCGTCGTCTCAATAAGCGAGCGGAGAACCACAGCCCCACCGCCAGGATCGACATGCCCACTACCCCGAGGGCCGCCGCGCTCTGCGGTCCCTCGGTGGCGCGGGCGAACAGGCTGTACAGGCTCTTGGTCAGCGGATAGTCGTTCTCACGAAAGGCCAGAATCAACGAACATCCGACTTCCAGCAACGAAAAGATAAACGCCATAATCGCCCCCGCCAGGATGCTGGGGAACAACAGGGGCAATGTCACTTTCCGCCAGACACGGAACGCGGAACCGCCGAGAGAATACGCGGCTTCCTCCCAGGTGGCGGGAATAGCCGCGGCTCCGGCAGCGATGGATTTGACCATGTACGGCAAACGACGGGTCGCATAAGCGATAATCAGGATCGGTATCGCGGAGTTCATCGGCGAGAGCGGGGTTCCCAGGAACAGGCTCAAATAGCCGAACGCAAGCAGAACGCCCGGAATGGCCAGGGGCAAGGTTGCCCCCAAGTCCAGCAGCCATCCCCACTCCACCCGCTTCCGAACCACCAGGTGAACAAGAATCAAAGCCAAGGTAACATCCACAATTGTCGCACACGCGCTCATCCAAAGACTGTTTGTCAACCCTCCCCACCCGATTGGGTCAAGCAGGCAACGGACATAGAACTCCGGTGTCAATGACTCCGGAAACACTGTCATCGCCCAACGTCCCGAAATGGAAATGAGAACGATCATCAAATGCGGCAGGATCGAAACTACCGCCAGCGGCACGAGCCAGATCATCCTCAAAAAGAGAGGAATCCCGGTGAGCGGCATGGGACGCGGAGCGGATTCCCTGACTGAACGCCAAGCGACATTCTTACCGAGAATCCACCGCGACAGGGCAAAAATCCCCAGCACGACCGCCAGCAACACCACCACCAGCGCGGACCCTACGGGAGACGAACCGATTTCACTGGTGGTGTCAAAGATTTTGACGGGGATCAAATAGCGATAATCGAATATGAGCGGCGCGCCGAGATCGGTCAGCGACCAGAGAAAGACAATCAGCATTCCGGCAACGAGAGTCGGGCGAAGCATCGGAAAGAGAACCTTCCTGGCACTCAGCCCGAAACCCGCGCCGAGCCCGGCAGCAGCTTCCTCCAGCGATCCCCGGGTCTGTGCCATGGGGCTTAACAGCATTAAGAAGAGCAACGGGAAGAAATGAAGGGTTTCGATGACAATAATCCCGAAGAGTTTCCCCGAACCGAGAATATCCAGCCCGTTCTCCGAGAGACCCAGGTATATCAACAGGAGATTGATCGGTCCGAATCGTCCCAGGATCAGCCTCATTCCGATTGCCCCGACAAACGGGGGAATGATGAGAGGCGCAAGCAACGCCATCAGGAGCAGAGTTCGACCGGGAAAGGTCCAACGTCCGACAGTCGCCGCGGCGGGCACGGCGATCAGGGTCGAGATCAGCGTGACGACCAACGCCAGAAAGAGGCTGTTTGCCAGAAGCCCTCGCAGGTATGGGTCACTGATAGTATAGAAAAGATAATCCGGTGTAAGCTGTCCGTTGTCCCAGACCGCATCTCGGAGGGTTGCCGCCAACGGCAGCACCAGAAACACAATCAGGAACAGAGCCACACATCCCGAAAGAAGAGCATTCTTCATGATCGAATGATGGAACGGACGGCCCTTTGGCCGCAAATCTGTCTGGGGTATCGTGACGATACTTTAGTGTTGCGGAGCGGGAATGTCGTGGTCGCCCGGCATTGAAGGGAAATGGGACAAACAGGACAAACAGGACCGATGAGATGGCGCTGCGTGTTTTCCAGTATATTATGCGTCGCAATGTGCTTAATGGTCGGGTGTGGTTCGCCCAAAGAGGGCCGTAACACCGATCCGAACACGCTGCGGTTTGCCCATTCCGAAACCGGCGGAACGATCAAGGATACCTATGATGAAATCTGTGCCGAGTTTGAGCGGCTCAATCCCGGTGTGCGGGTGATTCAGATTGCGATTGAGGATGAGGTCTACCAGGACCTTGGGCTGGTGAAGCTGTTTGCGGGTGGGAATCCCCCGGATGTGTTTTTTCAGTGGGGCGGGTGGCTTGTGCAGCGAGACTATGCAGCGGGACGGGCCGCCGACCTGACCGAATACCTGGAGAAGGACGGTTGGAAAAATGAGTTCTATGATTATGTCTGGCCGTGGACGGAAGTCGATGGCCGAATCTATATGATCCCCAATACCATCGGGATCACCACGATTCTCTGGTACAATGTGGACTTGCTGAATACCCTTCAAGCGGGTGTTCCTGAAACCTGGCAGGAGTTTGTGGAAGTTTGTCGCAAAGCAAAAGAAGCGGGGCTGATACCGATCACGGCAGGCAATAACGACAAATGGGTGCTGGGAAACTGGGGCGCTCATATTATCTCGCGCGTGGCAGGGGAAGAACTCTATAAGCAAACTCTGAATCTTGCTCCCGGGACGAAATTTGCGTCTCCTGACTTCATACAAGGTCTTAAGCTGCTTCAGGAGCTTCAACAATCGGGATTTTTCAATCCGGGCGTGATCGGACTGACGGATGAGGAAGGGCAGATGACGTTTCGAACCGGGGAAGCATTGTTCCATCCGATCGGTTCCTGGGTACTGGACTATTGGATCAATGAGGTCCCGGAGTTGCATTTCGATTTCATCAATACTCCTCGCATTCCGGGAGGAAAAGGGAATCAGGAAAGCGTGCTGGGTGTGATTTCAGGATTTATGATGTACAAGGAGTGCCCACGGAAGGAGCTGGCGATCCGTTTTCTGCGGCATTTCCATTCGGTGGAATCCCAACGTCGCCTGATCAAGTCATCCGGGGTATTCACCGCGGTGAAGGCGGCCATGGAGGGGGAATTGGAGCCGCACCTTGCCAAAATGCGTGACTTGGCGGAATCCACGCCGGTTCTGGTGCCCCCGGGGGATACGGGGTTCCGTACCGATGTGGCACGGCATTTTTATGATGCAATCAACAGTGTTGTCGGGGGACTTTCCACACCGGAGGAGGCGCTTAAACGGTGTGACCGCCGGATTGAACGTCTCCGCGCACACGATGCCCTGGTGCTTTCGGGAGGCAAGAAACCATGAGACAGAGATCGGTTCCGTTCCGTGGTTGGGTGACGCCGGTTTTGTTTGTTCTTCCGGCGTTTGTGCTGTTCGCGGGAACTGTCCTCCTTCCCACAATCGGGACCGGTGTGTGCAGTTTTATGGAGATTCGCACGGGGTTGGGATGGCAATGGGTGGGGCTGTGGAACTATACGGACGCGCTGTTTCGGGATGACGTGTTTCTCCTGTCCATCGCGAATAATTTCGGCTATCTGTTTGCCACACTGATTGTGGAAGTTCTGTTCGGTCTCGTGGTGGCATTGATTGTGAACATGAAATATCCCGGATTTCATATCTTTCGAGTCCTTTTTTTCACTCCCATGATGCTTTCACTTGTTGTGGTGGGATTGATCTGGAAGTTCGTATATCACCCCATGTATGGGATTCTCAATCAGCTGCTCAGGAGCGTGGGTTTCGAGAACCTGATGTGGCCCTGGCTGGCGCATCCGTATACCGCGCTGCCGGCGGTTTGCGTGGTGTCCGGGTGGATTTACGCGGGATTTTACATGATGCTGTTTTATGCGGGGCTTCAGCGGATTCCCGTATCCCTGGTAGAAAGCGCGCGAATTGACGGGGCCTCGGAGTTCCAGTGTATTCGTCATGTCAATATTCCATTGCTCAGGGAAGTGATGGCTGTGTGTATCTTGATTTGCTCCACGGGGGCATTTCGAGCATTCGACCTGTTCTATGTGATGACACCGGACGGCGGGCCGGACCATTACAGCGAAATGGTGGCGACCTGGCTGGTTCGGGAGGCATTCGATTTCGACCACCTCGGCTATGGAAGCGCGCTCGCGGTCATCATGACGGCACTGGTTTTCCTGTTGACACTGATCTACCAGATTTACCAGTATCGGCGGGAGGTAATTGAGTTCTAATGTCCGAGACCTCCGCATCCCGTCCGTTCCAATTCTCCCCGCCGGTTCTCGTGCTGTATGCTTTTCTGATTGCGGTCAGCGCGGCAATGTTCTTTCCGCTGATCTGGATGACTTACTCCTCATTCAAGGCAACGAGCTATGAAATCATGCTGAACCCCTGGGGATTCCCGAAAGACTGGGATTTGTCGCGCATTGCCGCTCAGTACGCTTACACCTGGACTAAGGGGAACATCGGGACCTATGTATGGAACAGCGTTGCAGTTACTCTTGCGACGCTGGTTATCGTATTGGTTTGTTCCAGCATGGCGGCTTATGCCTTTTCGCGACTCTGGTTTCCGGGAAGAGATACGATTTTCACCATTTTCCTGATCGGGTTGATTATACCGACGGAAGCGTTTCTGATCCCGCTGTTTCTCGAGTTTCGGGAGCTGAACCTGCTGGATACGCGCTGGTGCCTGATCCTGGCATACAGCGGGACGGCACTGCCGCTGTCGATCTATATCCTTCGGGCATTCATGGTGAATCTGCCCCGTGATCTGGATGAGAGTGCGATTATCGACGGGTGTACGAGTTGGGGGGTATTCGGACGAATCATCGTCCCGCTCATCACGCCTGCGCTTGCCACGGTGGGGATTTTCACCGCGCTGGGAGCCTGGAACGAATTCCTGCTGGCATTAATTTTCATTGAATCCGAATCTCTCAAGACACTTCCGCTGGGGCTTTTGGCCTTCTATGGATACCACAAAGTGGAGTATCATTATCTGTTATGCGGATTGACCATAACAACAATCCCAATGATTGCAATTTACCTGATATTCCAGCGGCAGATCGTTGAGGGGCTGACGGCGGGGGCATTAAAGGAGTAGGGAACAATTAGGAATTAAGAATTAAAAGTCAAGGTGAAAGGTCAAGAGTCAAAATCAAAATTGAAAACGATATTAAGAGCAAAAAGTTAAAAATCCTGAAGGAGGTTGTTTATGATGGCGAAATTGGCAGTGTGCGGCGGAATGCCGGTGCGGACTCGTGAGTTTCCGAAGTGGCCTGTTCGAGACATCCGTGAGGAAGAGGCGCTGATTGATGTTGTGCGCAGCGGGGAATGGGGAATCGGGTCGCGGGCCGTGGCGGAATTCGACAAGAAATTCGCCGAGTTTCTCGGCGCGAAATACGCGATTTCCTGCACAAACGGGACCGATGCGATTTCAATCGGCTTGCAGGCATTGGGGATTCGAGCCGGAGATGAGGTTATCCTCCCACCGTATACGTTCATGGCGACATCGACCGCCACCCTGGCGGTGAATGCCGTGCCGATTTTTGTGGATATCGACCCCGATACGTACAACATAGACCCCGACAAGATCGAAGAGGCGATCACGGACCGGACGCGGGCAATCATCCCGGTGCATATTGCGGGGAATCCTGTCGATATGGATCGGATTATGCGTGTTGCGAAGAAATACGACCTGCGCGTGCTGGAAGACAGTGCGCAGGCACACGGCGCGAGATGGGCGGGCAAGATGGCGGGGACTATCGGGGATGTGGGAGCATGGTCGTTCCAATCATCGAAGAATGTCACGAGCGGCGAGGGCGGCGCGACGGCAACCAATGACGAGAAGATATTCGACCGGTTGTTCTCGTTTCAGAACTGCGGGCGAGTCCGCACAGGCAAATGGTATGAACATCACAACATGTCGGGGAATCATCGCCTGTCCGCGTTCCAGGCGGCTGTGCTGATCGTGCAGCTGGATCGTGTGGAGGAATACTGTGTCCGGCGCGAGAAGAATGCCGCTTACCTGGACAGCCGACTGCGTGAGATCGGCGGCGTGGAACCGACGGTGATGACTCCCGGCGCAACCCGTCATGCCTACCACCTGTATATTTTCCGGTTCAATTCAGAGGAATTCGGCGGAGTGAGCCGAAATGTGTTCCTGAAGGCACTTCAAGCAGAAGGAGTTCCCTGCTCCGAGGGATATGTGCCGCTGTACAAGCTTCCCCTGTTTCAGCATTTGGATGAGAGCTGGCCCGCATTGAATAAGGTAAGCGCGCGATATATGGACTATTCAAAGGTCAGCTGCCCGGTGTGCGAACGAGTTTGCCGGGAGGAGGCGGTGTGGCTCACACAGAATATGCTGATCGGCGATCAGTCCGATATGGACGATATTGCGGAGGCGGTTGCGAAGATTAAGGGGAATCTTGGGGAATTGAGAGGTGTGGCAGAGTAAGGGCAACACGACAAATGGGACGAATGAGACGAATGGGGAGTGGTTAGGGATAGAAGAAACCACCCTCTCCCGGAGGGAGAGAGAAGAAAGGGATTTCCCGGTATAGGGGCAATCCATGAATTGCCCCTGCCGTCACCCCGGTAAAAGCCGGAATCCGGGCGAAAGTCGGAATCCAGGTTCCACCAGAAATGTGGGTGGCACAGGCTTCCAGCCTGTGAGAAAGGCAGACATGAACACCGCCGCCGTTATTCTCGCTGCCGGACAAGGCAAGAAGATGTGGCCTTATGGAGACACGCATCCGAAAGCCGGCTTGCCTGTTGCGAATCGGCCTCTGCTGGATCGGACCATTGACCACCTGAGACAGATGGACATCGACGAGATCATTGTTGTCTGCGGGCATTTGTGCGGACAGGTGAGGGAAGTTACCGCTCGGCACAAGAATATCAGCTGTATCGACCAACCCAAGCCCGTCGGGACAGCAGATGCGCTGTTGCGCGCATTCTCGGTTATGGTGGCACAGCAGGCGCTTGTAGTGTATGGCGATATGCTGGTAACCCCGGCGGATTTGCAGGCATTACTGGGTTTCCACGAAAGCCATCCGAAAGATATCAGCTTGCTTGTCTCCGGTTGGAACGGCGAGGAACAGCAGGCGGGGATCGGCGTTTATGTTCAGGATGGGAAAGCGGCACGGATTGCAGGGCACCCGCGAGAGGAATGTATGCGATATTGCGGAATTGCGGTGTTCCCGAAATCATTTGAGGACTATGTGAAACGGAATCCCGGCTTGATGACGAGTGTGGAAGTGGGGGTCATGCCGCCTCTTGAAGGGGAACTGGCACAGTCCATTGAGTCGTATCGAAAAGACGGCGGGACGGTGCATACGCTGAAGGCAGTCGGCCCCATCATCGATCTGGATAAACCATGGCATATCCTTCTGGCGAACCGTGCCTGGCTGGACTACGCATCCGCGCAACTCAAAGAGAATGACATCCATCCGAGCGCCATCGTTCATCCCGATGCCGAAATCGACGGGCATATTGTGGTCGGCGAGGGTAGCGAGATCGGGCGCGGCGTTAAAATCAAAGGCGATTGCTGGATTGGGAAAAACACGCAGATCATAGATGGCGCAATTATCTACGGAAAAACCAGCATCGGGGACAACTGTAAGATTCGCGAATACTGCCAGATCGGAGACCACACAATGATCGGGCATGAGTGTGTGGTGGGGCATTGCGCCGAGTTTGCCGGTGTGCTGATGGATGGAGCGTATTCCTATCACTACGGCGAATACTGGGGGGTGATCGGCCGCTCATCGGACTTGGGCGCGGCCACGGTGTGCGGGACATTGCGGTTTGACGATCAGGAGACGATTCATCATGTTCGCGGGCGGCGTGAGATACCGGCGCACGGGGCTAATGCCTCGTACCTGGGGGATTTTGTACGTACAGGAGTGAATGCGATTCTCATGCCGGGCGTGAAAGTGGGGCCGTACAGCCTGATCGGGGCAGGAGTGATCCTCCAGGAAGATGTGCCCAATAATTCGTTAATCTATGTCAAGCAGGAGCTTGTACGCAAGGATTGGGGACCGGAGAGGTATGGGTCGTGAGCGTGGAACCGGACCCCCCTTTCCACATTCTTCATTTTTCGGGGAAAAGGTCTGCGCGGTCCTTGTAAGTTATGACAGGTCTGTCAGACTTCCCTGTCGGGCGCTATAGGGATTTCCCGGCTGACTTGTTGCCACTCTTTCAAGAGCGATTCATCGAGGGAATAACTTTCATCGAGGGTCGGGAATCCGCCGGTTCGGACCTCGGAGACATAGGTCTCGAAGGCTTTCAGGGTTTCATCCCCCAACTGGGCAAACCGCCGAACGAAATGCGGTTTGAAAGCGGTAAACAGTCCCAATAGATCCGGCGTGACCAGAACCTGACCATCGCAGTACGGCCCCGCGCCGATACCGATTGTGGGGATGGTGACACAACTGGTGATTTCCCGCGCGACGGGCCACGGAACCGCCTCGATCACAACGGAAAACGCACCGGCATCCTCAACGGCCTGGGCATCCTCAAGCAGTTGTTCGATATCCTCGACGGTTTTCCCCTGAACCTTGTGCCCACCAATCAGGTTGCAGGACTGCGGAGCCAGTCCGACATGACCCATTACCGGAATTCCGGCCTGAACGAGCGCCGAAATGACCGGAACCGCCGTGGAGCCGCCTTCCAGTTTCACGGCAACAGCGCCGCCTTCTTTGAGCATCCGCCCGGCATTGCGCACCGCTTCCTCAATGGAAACCTGGTAGGAAAGGAACGGCAGATCGGCCACCAACAGAGCGGAATGGATCCCCCGCCGAACAGCACGGGTGTGGTAAATCACTTCATCCACGGTAACCGGAAGGGTGGATTCATGCCCCTGGAAAACCATGCCCAGGGTATCGCCGACCAGGATGACATCAACTCCTGCCCGATCCAGAAGTTGAGCGGTCAAAAAATCATATCCGGTCAGCATGGCGATTTTCTCGCCACGCTTTTTCATTTCCTGCAAAGTTGGAACCGTAACACGGCGTTCTTTTTTCATTTTGGGGATTTCTCCTCACCGCCCA
>JAKPRU010000173.1 GCA_029557025.1 Candidatus Omnitrophota bacterium
TCTCCTCCCACTGAGTTTATGAGATCAATCGTCCGATGATTTCGGCTCGACCGATTCGCTTTCGTCCGGATCCGGAGCCGATTCTTCCATAGGCTCGGCCGGGGTCGAATCGAATCCTCCTACAGGGGATTCAGCCCCCAAACTCCTGGTATCGTTGATATCTCCTGGTCCAGGCTCCTCAGACTCCGAATCAACCGATTGATTCTCCTCTTCCACAAAGGATTCGTCAACCGGTCGGTGTCTCGGGAAAATCTCGCGATCCGAAGTCTCAGGGGATTCCACTGGCGGCTTCTGTCCGGCAGCCGCTTTTTCGGCGGCGGCCTTCCGTTGAGCCGCATCCCGCTGTTCCTGCAATAACCTGGCTTTCGGAACGCGGATAATCAAATACCTCAGGATGCCGATCTGGGTGCGAATAAAACTTTCGATCACGCCGGGCAAATTGGAGGGCGCACGGAACTCGATCACATTGTAATACCCTTCCTGGCGCTTCTTCACCTCGTAGGCCAGACGTCGGATACCCCACGGTGTCTCCTTCTCGATAGCCCCCTCGGCGCCTGTGATTCGATCACGAAGCGCCTCATTCATGCGGGCAATGCCGTCCTCGCCCAACTCCGGGTCGAGGATGTACATCATCTCATACAGAATCGGTTTCTCTTCCTTTTTCCTTGCCATAAGGCTTCTCCCTTCGGGTTATGCTCGAACAACCAAGGACGAGCAGGGGTATATGGCTTTCCGCCGTTTTCAGCGGAGAAGCGAAGCGATCACCGGGGGATCAGTCGCTGGGATGAAAGATATCCCGCATCCGCGACGTTCCCGGGTCTTTCGCCGGTACTTCCTATGCCGGTAACCGAAGCGACTATCACGACACATCGATTAACAAACAGGCCTGTAATGCCTACTCCAGCGTAACAACCACCCGGTTATACTGATCCATTGCGGCGACAATGCCCTCCCGAATGAAGGTCTCCACGGCATCGGCGGCAATGGGGACCACCCGTTCAACCAGGGCAATTTCCTTCCCCTCGAACGGAGACAGAACATAATCGACCCAGTTCTCGGTCGATGCCCCGATACCTAAACGCATCCGGGGAACCTCCAACGTGCCCGCCGCTCGCAGAATGGATGCCAATCCGTTATGCCCCCCATCGCTTCCCCTGCTTCGGATTCGAATCCTTCCCAAGGGAAGGTGCAGATCGTCACAGACCACCAGTGTGTGTTCCGCCGCAATGTCAAACCGCTCGGACATTTCCTGCCAAGCCAGCCCCGAACGATTCATGTACGTAATCGGACGAACCGTCACTACCTCAAACCCATCCAGGTCAAACCGGGCAAACAGGCAATGACGGCCCTGCTCATATTTTCGGACTCCCCGACGGTACGCCAATTCATCCGCAACCCGGAACCCGATGTTGTGCCGGGTCTCTTCATATTCCTTTCCGGGATTGCCCAGACCGATAATGGCTCGAATCATACCCGTGTCCGTCGGATTACTCGGACGGTTGTTCTGCGGATTCAGCGGGAGCCTCGGCCCCTTCTCCTTCTACAACCTCCTTTGTCACCTCCGCTGCGGTAACCCGAGTCGGAGATACAATCAATACCACCACCGCCTCCGGATTGGACAAAACGCGCACCCGTTCCGGAACTGCGATATCGCGCACATGGATGCTCTGTCCGATTCCCAGCGGCGAAATATCCACTTCAATCGCATCTGGAATCTCGAGAGGCAGACATTCGATATTCAGCTCCCGCAATACATGTTCCAGCACACCCCCTTCTCTCTCCCCGGCGCTGCTTCCCGTGATACGGATCGGAACCGTCGTGAGAATGGGTCGGTCCACAGAAATCCGCTGAAAATCTACATGCTCCACCTTACCGTGAAGTGGATTGTGTTGCAGATCTTTCAGCAGCGTCAACGTGCCCTGGTCCTTCTCGGCCCCGAAATAGAGGTTCACCAATAAATGCTCGCCTCCGCCGGCATGTAATAACTGCCACAACTCCCGGCCATCCATGTCGATCGGCTGGGGCGGATCCTGGCCCCCGTAGACAACCCCCGGAATTCGTCCCTCGCGACGAAGGGAGCGTGCAACTCCCTTACCGGTTTTTTCCCTGATTGCGACGTGAAGTTCTGCGCGCTGCATGAGTCACTCCTGTTCCCGCTTTCATCTGAATCGCTTTGATTGCGGTGTTCCGGGTGGCGTCCTCATCGGCCTGGATCAGTTTTCCACCCTGAAAATTGGCAAATGGGCCGATCCGTTCGCCTGCCGGAACGACACATTGGCTGATATACGAACTGTTAATCCGACACCCATCCTCGATATTCGAATCGTCGATCTGAGTCAGGGGACCGATAACGCATCCCTTTCCGATCGATGTATGTCCACGGATGATCGTATTGGGCTGAATAATGCTGTCGATCCCAATACAAACACCATCGTCGATCATCGTACTAGGTGGATCGATAATCGTCACGCCGGAGAGCATCAGTCGCTCCAGAATGCGGTCTCGCATGATCCGCTCTGCCCGCGCGAACTCCACCCGATTGTTGATTCCCATGGTTTCCCGGTAATCCGGAATCTTGACCGCTTCCACCCTCTTTTTCTGGCTCACCATGATCTGAATCACATCCGGCAAATAATACTCGCCCTGTTCATTGTCCGGCCGGATGCTCTGCAGAGCCGAGAACAGCTCGCGACCGTCAAAAACATACATACCGGTATTGACCTCATTCACCTTCTGCTCATAGATATTTGCGTCCTTGTCCTCCACAATCCGCAGAACCGTTCCGTCCTGGTGGCGGAGAACCCGACCGTATCCTTTCGGACGACGCATCTTCGTGGTCAGCACGGTCGCCGCCGCGTCCTGGTGTCGATGCCGCTGGATGAGCATCTCCAAAGTCTTCCGGGTCAGCAGAGGCGCATCGCCCACCAGAACAAGTATATCTCCCGTGTATCGGTCAAAGTGGTCGGCGGCGCAAAGAACGGCATGTCCCGTCCCCAACTGTTTTGCCTGCAGCGCATAATGAATCTTCCGAAATCCCCTCTCCTTAAGCGCCTGTTCCACCTTCTCGTGGGCAAATCCCACCACCACAACCGTTTTCCCGTCCACCAATCCCTTTGTCGTTCGAAGCAAATGAACGAGGATCGGTTCCCCGCAGATTTCATGCAACGCTTTCGGAATCTCGGAACGAAGGCGCGTACCAGCCCCCGCGGCCAGAATAATCGCCGATAATTTCTTCTTCACACGCATCGGGGGGCTGTCCGGTTTCTATCCTTGACACATCAATGATACCAGGAAACATGGAAACCTTAAACTTTAGAGAATTAAACCGGCTTGGTCAAGCCAAACCGCTTCTCTTGCAGCATACCTCCCCCTGGCCGCTTCCTTTTCAGTCAAGGAGATTCATGGCCGACAAGACCCGATTCAACTGTCGGATTTCTCCCATTATGAACTGGTCAAAGACCAAGGAACTCCTTGGCCTTGATCACCGCCGGTGGAAGCCCGGTTCCCGGCTCCCCCTCATACCATGCCGTGTTGACCTGTCGGCTCCGTTTCATTTCGTCGAATGTCCGAACCAAATTACGAACGATCGTGACTAGCTCGGCACGGAGTTGCGTTTCGGTGATGGATGCGAGACGGCTGTCCAGCTGCTCCAGCCGTTTCATGTTGTCTTCCAGACTGGAAATGCACGGAGCGATAATCCGCACCGCCTTCGGTTCTGCGTAATCCCGAATTGTAATCAGCGTGCCGCTGATATCTCCAATCAATTCGGGGACGAAATCTTCCAGGGAAAGAACCATTCATTTTCCTCCGAAGAGTGTGCTGAATTCCGACGGCAACCGCCTTACCAATCTACCATATCTTACAATTGCACCTCTGACCAGCAGACTCCCCCATTTTGACAATAGACCTCTGGAGCAATCCGCACAATTCCGGACCGGTTACGCCGCTGACACCGATCAGGAATCCGGAGAGGTCTCTGGTGCGCTCTTCGGCGCGGCTTTGGAAGTCTTGACCGTTCGACGTTTCTCGCGAACCCTTGCCGCCTTCCCTTTGCGATCCCGGAGATAGTACAACTTGGCTCGTCGCACATGCCCGAGCCGGAGGACCTCAAGGGAGGCAATCTGTGGCGAGTGCAACGGAAACGTCCGCTCGACCCCAACACCATACGAGATCTTACGCACCGTGAATGTCTCGCCCAGTCCGCCTCCGGACCGACGAATCACAATTCCTTCAAACGCCTGGGTT
>JAKPRU010000481.1 GCA_029557025.1 Candidatus Omnitrophota bacterium
AAGAATTGAAGAAAGGGACACGAAATACGGGCGGGCAAAGAGGGATGAGAGAGGAGAGTGGGGCGGAAAAGGATATGAGGGGATTCGCAGGGGAAAGGTTTGGAGTTTGTTGGAACCTTTCAGGAGAGTTATATTTGGGCCGGTTTGTGTGAATTATGGATATTTATCGATCGGCAATTGATTCTGTCGAACAGATCATCGAGGCTCGCAACCGGGTGCAGCTGAGTTGTGAGGAGTTGGGATTCGATGTGACGGAACGCCTTCAGGTGACCACTTCCATGTTCGAGCTGGGGAAGTGGGTGCTGGAACAGGGAGGCGGGACATTGGTGGCCTCGTTTCGCACCGAAGGGGATGATCTGCTGATCGAGATGGAAGGGCTGGTTCCCAAGAAGCTGGAAGCGGACAAGATCCGCAGTTTGCTGGACGGGACCGGCCTCGCGACGAGCAGTTTGAAGGGCATCCCCGCTGTGCGCCGCCTGATGGACCGTGTGGATGTGGATGTTTTGGAGTCCGGCGAGACCCGAATTGTTGCCTCCAAGAGCCGAGCGGGGACCTCAAAGAAACTCGCGAAGAATCTGATGGCCTTTTTGCAAGAGAAGTTCCGTTCGCTGAGCAAACCCTCCGTGTATGAGGATCTTCGCGCGCAAAACGCGATCATTGCTCAGAGTTTGGCTATGGTGGAAGAGAAAGCACAGGAGTTGGAACGGAAGAATGCGGAATTGCACGAGGTTCGGCAGGACCTGGAGACATCCAACCGGGATCTTCACGAGAAGACGGCGGAGTTGCAAGAAGCTCTGCTGAACCTGGGAGATCGCACAGCCGAGCTCACCGCGCAGAACCGTCGGTTCAGCAGTGTGCTGGAACACATTTCCGAGGGGATCCTGGTGACGGACTCGGTGGGGATGGTGGTGGAAGTGAACGATGCATTTTTGAGGATGTTCGGGTTGGATCGGGAATCGACTTTGCGAATGGGGAGTGCGGATCTGTGCCGAGTTCTGGGGCAATACTCCTTGCAGGATTCATCGGCGTGGAAATCGGCCTGGAGCAGGCTGTCCCATGAACCGGATGCGGAATGGACGACGGAACTGACTATCGGCGGCAGGGTTGTGAGCTGCCGTTCTCTGCCGATTGCCGGGGAGGAAAAGGGACCCTCGCTGGGGAGAGTGTGGTTTTTTAATTAAGAATTAAAAAATGAAAATTGAAGAAAAGAATGGACAGGGTGGAGGGAAGAGAGGAAAGGGAAAAAGGAGGGAATGAGACCAATAAGATGGATAAAACCGAGAAGACGGATGGGACGGACGGGACCAATGCGGCAGATGGGAGGGATAGGGTGCCGGAATGAATCACGAAAACACAAAGGCACGAAGACACGAAAAGAGAGGGGGGATCGATGGATTCGAAGGAGCTACTCCGTGCTGGAGAATTGTTTGGGGTCGAGGTTGAGGTCGGAGAGTTTCAGGTGGAGGTTTTTGCGGTGGATTCGCATGAGGTCGGCGGCCTGGCTGACGTTGCCTTTTGTGCGTCGGAGTATCTGTGAGAAGTAGTACTTGTCGAATTCGTCGATGACCATTTTTTTGGCGTCTTTGTAAACCAGATCCACGAGATCGTGAAAGGGATGAGGGGCGGCAGCTCCCTGGGGCGCTGCGGTGCCGAATGCAATGGCGGGCATGAGGTGGGTGACATTGGTGGTTCCCAGGACGACGGCACGTTCGACGAGGTTTTCGAGTTCGCGAACATTGCCGGGCCAATGATACCGCGTGAGCAAAGCCATGTCCTCGGGCGCGAATTTGAGGGTAGGACGCCCATTGGATTTTTTTGCGAGGAAGTGTTCGACGAGAAGAGGGATGTCTTCTTTGCGTTCGCGGAGAGCCGGTAAATGAATCCGGATGAGGTTGATACGGTAGAAGAGATCTTCCCGGAAAGTTTTCTCACGTACCATTGTCGGCAAATCGGCATTGGTGGCACTCACCACGCGCACATCCACTTTCCGGGGATTACTATCGCCCGGCACTTCAAAGGTCTGGTCCTGTAATACGCGTAGCAGTTTCACCTGACAGGTGGTGTCGAGTTCGCCGATCTCATC
>JAKPRU010000188.1 GCA_029557025.1 Candidatus Omnitrophota bacterium
TGACAGGAGGTCCCCCGCCAGGATCCGGAGAGGCGCCAGTATCAACGCTGCCAGGATCACAAAATCCTTCTTATCGAAGGGCTGTTGTTTCTTCCATGAAAACAAAAGCGCCGGGAGGAAAGCGACGACAAGCAAGACCCCCTCCGGGCGGCAGAAACAGAGAAGCCATGCCGTGAGAACGGTCCACAGCTTGTTGCGTAGATGAGGGACCTGTATGGCAATTCGGAAAAATGCCACCGAAAGAAAATGAAACAAGCTGGTTTCCAGACCGTTCAGGCTGTCCTCGACGAGAAATCCACAGGTTGCCGCAGCGGACACGGAGGCCACAGTGAGCATCAGCCCGAAGCCTGAGTCCCTCAATAGAAGGAAAAGGAAAACAAGAAAGAGGCTGTGAAAAAGCCATCCCAGGAAGCGTGCCGATGTCACCGGATCGCGAAGGACCTGCCGAACCGAGGCCAGCAGAAAGACATGCAGCGGGCTGGTTGCGCCTTGTGAGGGAGTCTCACCGTCGTATGTGAACATGCCGGTGCGGAACAGGTTTCGGGCATATTGCTGGGCGATGTAGGAATCATCGAATGGGAGTTGCGGGTACAGCAGCACCGTAGCATATCCCCACCAGGCCAGACAGAACAGCGCCAGGGGCACGGCCACCCAGAACAGCGGCACACGATTCTTTTCCTCGACTGAGGAGGATTCCGGTGTGGGGTTTGCTGACATCATAATCGAGAGCAGTATGGCACAAAATCAAGATTCTCGCGACCACAGAAAGGCGCCGGCAAACGTCCGCTGTAGTTTTTCTTCAATCCGAAATCCACAATCCTTTCGTGACTTTTCACACGGCAGAACGTAGACTTCCCTGTTCACCACCCATCCTCGTTCGGGGGGAAATCGAATGGATATCAGCCTATTGGCCGGGCCGATCATTGGAGCGTTTATCGGCTGGGTGACCAACCGGATCGCGCTGTGGATGCTGTTTCATCCGCACCATGCGTGGGGGCCGTCGTGGTTCTCATGGCAGGGGCTTATTCCAAGCCGGAAAAGCGATCTGGCGCAGGCCATCACACGCACTGTAACCGAGAAGCTTCTTACCAAAGAGGACCTGAACGGCATGTTGAAAGACATCAACTTGCGAGCGTATCTGCGGGAGATCACGGATGCCATGGTGGAACGCCATTTGACCAGAACGATTCGGGGCTATTCGTTGATCCCGTCACCCGTGCGTGAGCGTCTGGTGGGGATCGTTCAGGACCTTGTGGCGGAACGTCTGCCGGAGCGGATCGATGATCTTTCGCCGGGCCTTGCGGATCGGCTGATCCATGACATGGCAATCGGCGAGCATCTGCGGAATCGGATTGCAAATTGGCCGGTGGAGGATATCGAGCATGTGACCCGATCGGTCGCGGGGCGCGAAATGCGCGGCATTGAGATGGCCGGTGCGATTCTGGGGTTCCTGGTGGGGATTATCCAAACCGTGGCGCTTTTCTTTCAATGACTACCTCCGCGAGTGCGGCACGCTGAATCTCGAATAAACGTCGGATCCCCTGTTTCCCCAGTGCAAGAACCTGGTCGATCTGTCCCTGGTCGAAAGCCCCATGCTCGGCGGTTCCCTGGAACTCGACAAAGGAACCGTTTTCTTTCATGACAATGTTGAAATCCGCCGCAGCAAGATGATCCTCACTGTAATCCAAGTCCAGCAGAAGCCCCTCCGGGGTCAGTCCGATGCTGATGGCGGCAACGAGTTCGCGCAACGGCATGACCTTCAGGACATCATTTCGCTGCATGGTGAGAAAAGCATCGTGCAAGGCAATCACGCCGCCGGTGATCGCAGCGGTGCGTGTGCCGCCATCCGCCTGAATGACATCGCAATCCACAGTGACCGTGCGTTCCCCAAGCGCGGAGAGATCAGTTACGCTGCGCAGGGATCGACCGATCAGGCGCTGAATCTCCTTACTGCGTCCACCCTGAATATGATCGCGCGATACGCGGGACGGAGTGGAGTTCGGCATCATGCAGTATTCGGCGGTAACCCAGCCTTTCCCGGAACCGGCAAGAAACAACGGGACCTCATCCGAAAGCGAAGCGCTGCACAAGACTCTGGTTCGCCCCATCTGTATGAGGCACGACCCCGCCGCGAAATCCAGGTAATTCCGCCGGATCGATACCTGCCGAAGTTCATCCCATTTCCGACCGCTCACTCGCTGTGACCTCATGGCGCTCCTCCATGAATGAATGAATGTGCAATGCCTTATCTTACATTGCCCCTTTGGCGCTGAAGAGTGTCGCATAGGGCGGCATGGATATCTTGCCGGTGAATTCCCGCCGTTTTGCTTGTGCTTTTAATGGAATGAAATAAACTGTTTCCGGTTAATGAAAGCACGATCATGACCGGACAGGACTTTACTCAACCTCGTGTTCTGGTGACAGGCGATACGCCATCGGCGTGGGATACCTACCGGTCTGCCCTGAATCCGGGGACGGATGTGTCGGGGGAGTCGCCGTTCGTTTTCGACCTCGCCTTCTGCCATTCACGGGAAGAAACCTGCGACAGGTTGCTTTCGGCCAGGTTGGAGAACCGCCCGTACGCCGTTGTTTTTATTGAAATTATGGATTTGTCCCAGCCGGACTGGGTGGATCTGGCACAAGAAATCCGCGCCATCGACTCCGATGTCGAGATTGTGCTTGCGACAACGCATTCCGATCATCACTTAGACGACATAATCCGCGGAGTGCCTCCGTTCGACAAGATCCTGGTTCTTCGCAAACCGTGTCATCCGGTTGAAATCCGCCAGTTGGCCATTTCCCTGTGGGGGAAATGGCGAGCCGAGAGACAATTGCGTGGAATTGAGCGCGCGACACAGCAGGAGTCTGCCGGCTCATTCGAATCTCCCGGCTCTGATGTCCCGGAACAAGACACACAACAAAGGAACCCGGAGGCTGTGCAGGATCACCTTCAGGCCGTACTGGACGCCATTCCGGCATGCGTTTCCTGGATTACATCCGATTTACGATATGTGGGGATCAATCGATACCTGGCCGGGTTACTGGGAATTCCTGCCGAGCAGGCCATCGGTCAACCCGTGGGATTCAAGCACATCGACCCGAACTTCTGCCGGTTTGTAGAGCGTTTTTTTGCCTCGAATGTTCAGTGGGACAGCACACAGACCAGTGCGACCATGCAAGGCGAACAACACGATTTCTTTGTGGTGGGTCAAAAATACCGGAACGGCAAAGAAGCGGTTTTTGTGGGATTGGACGTAACCGAACAGAAGCGGGCGGAACGGGCGTTGCGCGAAAGTGAAGAGGACTTTCGTCAACTCGCAGAGAACATCGGCGGAGTATTCTGGCTCGCCGACAAGGAGTTACGAAAGGTTGTTTATGTCAGTCCGGGGTATCAAGAGCTCTGGGGACACAGTTGCGAGGATGCGTATCGCGAACCGTTGTCGTGGCTTGAGACCGTCCATCCCGAAGACCGAGAGCGTGTGTTGCAGGCGCTTTCAACAGGTCGGGCGACAGGTGCGTTCAGCGAAGTATTCCGAATTATCCGTCCGGGTGGTTTGGTCCGGTGGGTTAGAGACCGCGCGTTTCCGATTCGCGACGAGTCCGGCGAGGTTTACCGTTATGCGGGGATTGTGGAGGACATTACCGATTCCAAGCGGGCGGAAGAGGAACGGGCGATGCTCGAAGAGCATCTGCTCAATACGGTTCTGGATGGGATTGTAACGATCAATCGCGAGGGGGTCATTCTGGCGCTGAACAGCACGGCGGCCACATTGCTCAATGTTCCGCCCGGCAAGGCTGTCGGGATGTACCTTTCGACGGTTTGCGGGCCGGACCGTGAGGTAATTGCGGACCTGGTCGAAAAGTCCATTGTCGCGGGGAACGTTGTGCGGGAACTCCCGGTGACCTTTGAGTCGGCGGGACGGGTGTGGACGTTCACAGTCAGTGTGACGCCGCTGACCAGCGGGCGGGAGGATGGCGCGCTTTTGGTGGTCCGGGATGTCAGCCGACTGCGGGACCTGGAGCGCGAAATCTCGGATCGATTTTCATTTGAGAACATTGTCGGCAAAAGCCCGCAAATGCGACGTGTTTTTGAGATGATCCGCAACCTGGCCGATACCGACATTACGGTATTGATCCGGGGACCGAGCGGGACCGGCAAGGAACTGGTGGCGGAAGCCCTGCATTATCACGGTTCCGGTCGGATGGGACCGCTTGTGAAAGTGAACTGCTCGGCTTTGCCGGAGACACTTCTGGAGAGTGAACTGTTCGGTCATGTGCGTGGGGCGTTTACCGGCGCGACCCGCGACAAGGTTGGGCGGTTCGAACAGGCGGATGGCGGGACGATTTTCCTCGACGAAATCGGGGATATGTCTCCGGCCCTGCAACAGCGATTGTTGCGGGTTTTGCAGGAGCGTGAAATCGAACGGGTCGGGTCCACACAGACCATCAAAATCGACATCCGTGTTCTTGCAGCAACCAACCGAGATCTGTACGAGCTGGTCTCGATCGGCAGGTTCCGGGAGGATCTTTATTATCGGCTGAACGTGGTGACCATTCAGCTGCCTCCGTTGCGGGAGCGACGCGACGACATTCCGCTTCTGATTCAGCATTTTCTACGCCGGTCTCAAGCACACTTAGGGCGAGTCATCAAGGGGATTGCTCCTGATGCCATGGAAATACTCCTTCATTACGACTGGCCCGGCAATGTGCGCCAGTTGGAGAATGCCATCGACCATGCCGTGGTGTTGAGCGGCGATGGATTTATCCGCACCGAGTGTCTTCCTCCGGAACTCCTGCGCGCCGTTCGGACCCCCCTTGAGCCGCGTCCTGCCGTGCAGCCCACGATAGACAGGGAAACTCTTCAGGAAACGCTGAACGCGGTCGGCTGGAATCGGATGCGTGCCGCGCGAAGGCTTGGAATCAGTCGCACAACCCTCTGGAAAAAGATCAAGGAATACGAACTTATTCCGCCCGAGTAATTGGGAATTTTGGCTTGTAGTTTGATAGCGCGCAGGGGTGCATGGCTGTGCGCCTGCATCATCTTGATTGCTCAACTGCCCCATTCTCTCTGCATTCCGGCTTTCGCCGGAATGACGGCTCTTGTCTCCTCTTGCATTGGAGGAGCCTCTTTTCTCCCTCTCCCACCGGGAAGGGTTGGGGTGAGGGGATGTTCACCGTGTTCACTCTGTCCACCTTTCTCCTACGGTCTGGTTGGGGTGAGAATTTCTTCCTTCCCTATAAAAAAATCCTCCGGTCGGAACAATTTCCAACCGGAGGATTTTGGTTACCACAAGAACCGATTACTCACATCGGCATCCGGCTCAGTGGAGCTCCCAATCGGAGACTCCTGTGCCCTTAGCGGGATTCGGGAAAACACTCACCACACAATCGCAATTGCCGAAGGCTTGGGTTCCCCAAGCGAAAGCAACGAACTCATTATTCATACCCGGCATGAGCTGGCCCGGCTTTCCACCTTTATCCGGGGGGAATTCCGGCAGATTGTGGGGAATGAAAGCATCCGTGGCGGGTGTTCCATCGGCGTTGAATACGCGAGCGACCGTGCACTCCGTAAAGGTCACGTCGTCCGCATAGCCATCCTGCCAGGAAACGGCAAAGGAACCGTTGGGAGCCATCGCCACACGGTTGCGGCCCAAGCTACGTGTTTCGCTATGTTGAGAAACCAGAATCGGCGGGCCGATCGGGTCCCCGCTGGCGTTCCACAGCTGTGCCAGAACCACCCTGACTCCGGCCAGTTCCGGAAGCGGTGCGAATCCATCGGGGATGGTCGCTCCCTCGTGAACGGTCACCCATAAGTCGCCACCGCAGGCTTCCATCCAGGTGGCCCCGGCATTCAATGCTGAATCCCGAATCGGGAATTTACTACCCAACAGGTTGCCGTTGTTGTCATAGAACTCGGCTGTGACACCGTTGTCCGAATCGCTGAACATTACGACGAAACCGTTGGCCAGCGCTCCGCAACGAATCGCTTCCTGTTTTCCGGTCACATCATTGGTGAAAAACTCATCTTTGAATCGAGACCCATCGGAGTTGAAGATATTGATGGTTGCGACCTTGTTATTACTTGATGAGTAGTCGGGATCGCCCTCATAGCGGTGATTCTGGCAGTTGGTGACAATGACGAATTTTCCGTCATTGAGCCAGCAGCAATCCCAATCCCGATGTCCGGCGCTGAACTGAGAAATCGAAATCGGTCCGGTGATCGGCTGAAGATTTCCATCGAACAACATGAAGAATCCATGCCCCTGGCCATCATCTTCTACAATTCCGTCCGCATCGATCACGGTCTCGGGAATTATGGCGTCTGAGTTGCTCAGACTGCTGGCCGTCCAAGTTGCCGCGGCCAGAAACACATTCTCACCACGTTTGTTCTTGCACAATGTCCAGTTCGTATTCGAGCCTGTGTTGACTCCAACAATTATATCCGCCGCACCGCCATCCGTGAAGACGGGGAAGATGCGGTTGCCGTTTCGATCCATTCCATTCACATGGTGACTTCCGCCTTTATTTACCCAGAACACAACTGTGGTTCCGTTGTCCAGAACGCACAGTTTCTGTTCCCGGTCGTCATTGGGTGTCTGGCCCAGCATCATCGGAACTTCGGTGTGAATCGGGACCAAAGGGGGTGTCAACTCCGCATACGTGGGAGTATCGTCTTTGTAAGTGATCGGAGAACCGATCGGTTGACTGAACGCCACGGGAACCGCAAACGCGCAGATCCCGACAATGAGAAACGTAAAACCTTTGTTCATGTTTACAAACTCCTTATCTGTTCTTGTTTTTTCTTGAGTGTGCCGAATTTCCCCACAGGGCGGTCTCATTTCACCTCCTTTCCGTCCCGAAACGGGAACAGGACCTCCTTCCGGAAACAAAAGCACTGTCGAATCATAGCACATTTCGATACCCGATACTACCATGGATGATAAAATTATTGATTTCATTTCCATTTTTTTCCAGAACAGGAGAGAAAATTACGTATTAGGAATTGGAAAAAAGGGACGGGCACGTGATGGGAAAAACACGGAATGTATCAAGAAAACACGAAGGAAACCTGGGGATATGAAAAAGAGAAAAAATGAAAATGAAGGAAGTCTGTTGCGGGCAAGACAGTGACAGGGAAAGACCCTCACCCCGAAGAAAAGCAACGGGGACAGGGACGCGGCTCCTGTTGCCGGATTTTGCAGAAATATCCCCAGAATTATGCGCAGACAGCCTTGCGTTCTTCCGCTGTCATTTCATGGATTTTGCGCAACAGTGCCTCTTCTTCAGGCCCCATTTCCATATCCCGTCTGGACACAACTCGCCGGGCCACCTCGATGAACTTGTCCACGCGATACTCCATCACACGCTTGGCCACCTGGATGAACTTGTCTGCCCGATACTCAACAAATCCATCCGGACCGCCCCAGCAGAAAGACGGCACATACGTGGGCGGCAAACCGGAGCCATAGATGTTGCATCCGATCCCGATGACGGTTCCAGTGTTCAACATGGTGTTGATTCCGGTTTTGGAATGGTCACCGATAGTGCATCCGACAAAAAGGCTGCCGGTGTCGACCCGTTCGCCGTTGATTGTGACTTTCACAGTTCCATATTCATTCTTCAGGTCGCTGTTATTTGTGTTTGCGCCGAGGTTGACCCACAAGCCCAGGTAAGCATGTCCGAGAAAGCCGTCATGCTGCTTGTTTGAATAGCTGTGAATAATGGATTCCTCGACCTCGCCGCCGACTTTGCAGACCGGGCCGACGCTGGTCCCCTCGTAAATCTTCGCGCCGATTTTGATGGCGCTTTTTTTGCCGACATAAGTCGGCCCTTCAATTACAGCGTTCG
>JAKPRU010000202.1 GCA_029557025.1 Candidatus Omnitrophota bacterium
ATGAGAAGACTGGTCCATTTCATGAGATCGATGGTCAATCCGGCTCGATGAACATACTATTCGATCACCTGATTTTCTCCTGGCAACGATACGGCGGAATCAGCCGTTACCTGAGTGAGTTGGCCGCCGGTCTTGCCCGGCGGGATGACTGCACCGTAGCGATCGTAGCTGCGTTTCATACAAACGAATACCTCAGACACGCCGATCAATCATACGTCTGGGGCCCATATTTCAATCCACAAATACCCGGCGCGGGACAGATCCGGCGTTTGTGCCAAAAAATGCTGTTGCCGATACAATATGCCCTGAATGCCAACGCCGATATCGTTCACGAAACCTACTATTCGGTGGCTCCGATCGGCCGGGGACAATTCCGCGTGTTGACCGTCCATGACATGATCCATGAATTGTTCACCGACCAATTCAGGAACGGGGCCTCGGTCATCGAGGCCAAAAGAGCCTGCGTGTCGAGGGCGGATCATGTGATTTGCGTTTCCGAATCCACGCGGCAGGATTTAATCCGCCTTCTGGATGTAGATCCCCATAAAACCAGCGTGGTGTATCATGGGCATACTCTTGCTCGTAGCGCATCCGAGACGAGTGATGCAATCTCCGGCATCAAGAGGCCGTATCTGCTCTACGTCGGCGCGAGAGCACCGGGATATAAAAATTTCATGACCTTCTGCAAGGCGGTTGCCAGTTCGCCTGTTCTGAAAAAAGAATTTGATATCATAGCCTTTGGCGGCGGCGATTTCCTCGATACGGAGCGTACGGTCTTACAGAAGCTGGGTTTGAGGGAACAAACACACTCTGTGTCCGGGGATGACGATCTCCTGGGAGCGTACTACCGTTGCGCCACATTGCTTGTGTATCCATCCATATACGAAGGGTTCGGTATCCCACCGCTTGAGGCTATGAGCCTCGATTGTCCCGTTGTGTGCAGCAATACCAGCTCTATTCCTGAAGTTGTCGGGGAGGCAGGTGTTTATTTTGATCCTTGCTCGGTTGATTCCATGCGTGAGGCAATTGAGCGCGTCACGAATTCCACAGAACTGCGGACCGAATTAGTGCACAAAGGGAGGGAACGTCTTAAAATGTTCTCGTGGGAAAGGTGCGTCAATGAAACCGCGGAGATTTACAAGGCCGTTCTCGGGAGAGGCTCGAGAGCATAACCGCGTTGGTTTGTTGGATTCCTGAGCGGACGAGAAATGATCCTGCGGCATTAATGTCCAAGGAAACCATGCGCCCTCCAACATTCAAGGAACTTCCACCGCCTCCGCCTGGGAAAACCGGATGGCCGTGGACAAAAGACCGCGATCATCCGCCGGATACCATGTCCGACGGTTCATGCTGGCCTAAAATCAGCATCGTCACACCATCCTACAACCAGGGGCAATTCCTCGAAGAGACGATTCGTTCGGTATGTCATCAAGATTATCCCAACTTGGAATATATGATTATCGACGGGGGCAGCACTGACAACAGCATCGAGATCATGAGGAAATACCAATCCTTCCTGACCTACTGGATCAGCGAGCCGGATGCAGGGCAATCGGACGCCATCAACAAGGGCTGGCGCAAGAGCACCGGCGAGATCATCGCCTGGCTCAATGCCGATGACTATTACTCTCCCGGCGCGCTCTCTCACGTGGCCACAATATTCCGAGAAAACCCGGAGGTCGTGCTCGTGCACGGCTCGGCCAATACGCACGATCAGAGCGGGCGCACCCTGCTCTTCACCACCGCGCCCCAAGACATGGATCCCTATGAAATGATCGCGGGCTGCGGCGGCGTCACCACGCAACCTTCCATTTTCTGGCGCCGCGTCGTGCTCGACGAAATCGGGTATCTGAATCCGAATCTGCACTATGTCATGGACTGGGAATATTGTATCCGCATCGGGCTGCATT
>JAKPRU010000226.1 GCA_029557025.1 Candidatus Omnitrophota bacterium
GCGTGTTTGTCGGCATTACGGTGAAAGTCGGTGTTACCACGGGCGTTCTTGTTGGGGTATATGTCCGGGTTGATGTTGGAGTCCGTGTGGGTGTATTGGCGGGCGTGAATGTCCGGGTTGACGTCGGGGTCCGCGTCGGAGTGTCAGTCCGGGTTGCCGTGGGCGTTCTTGTCGGGGTCCGCGTCGGCGTTGGAGTCCGCGTTGCCGTGTTCGTCGGCGTCGGAGTTGGATCGGAGACCGTTATAGGCTGCGAAGTCCGAATGTACCTGTTGTTGCTTTCGTCGGTCTCCGAGACAACACCATCGGCGTCGATCACGACCACCAGGTAATAAGTCCCGGCAGGGACCACGAAACTCACCGTTGTGGTCACCTTCTGGTTGCTCCGTCCCGGAATGCCGGAAGAAACGTAGGAAGGAAAAACCTCTATATCATTACCGATTTGCGTGTCGGATGAAAGATAATGACGGTTCGTATGACCTCCAGCGGAGGTACCCTGCGCATTCCGAACCGTATAGTTGAAATCGAGAGTGGCTCCCTCGCTTGAAACACTCCTGGAAGAGGTAATAGAGGGATTGCTGTTCAATTGCAAATCCGGCTGAGCCTCCACTGAGGAAACCCAAGTCCCAATCAGGACCAGAAAAAGAGCTCGTACGAGCCAACGGTACATGGAAATCGTTCCCAACTTCTTCGCCTCTGCGGCGATGACCTTACATCCGGACTCGGTTACCAAAGATTCAGGAGATGTGAGCGAACAGCCAATTCCGAATAGGATAGCCCATCTTCCATTGCAAACGCAAGTCAAAGAAAAAAATCTACACACAAACTCAATAATGATTTATCGCAGATATTTTCGCAATCATTAGGCCATTATACTCCCAGGGATTAAAATTCCCGCAGTATTCCCTTAAAACCGCATCTTTTCAGCCAAGATTACGCTTGGGGTGGGTCCGTTGAAACATTGTATTACAGATATCTTCGGTCCCAGTCTTGTCTGATTTGCTCAAACCGGTCCGTTTTTCTCATCTTGCGAGAGATTTTGGGGGAGTACATTGTCTCACAATGAGACATTTCTCTGAACGTCGATATACCTTGCCCACACCGTCGCGATGAAGAAACCGCTGATTGGCACTTTCAATTCTCTTTGTGCAGCGTATAATTGTCTTGTATTCTCACAATGAAATGAAATGCTTTTTGTTTGTCTGCACGAAGAAGGAGTCTTGTTTGAGCGGAACTGGATAACGAAATGCCGCGCTTAGTAGACTCGGCTCTTTCGGCGCTTATCTTGCTTGTATGTGCCCCCCTGATCGCAGTGATCGCGCTTGCAATCCGCCTCGAAAGCCGAGGCCCTGTTTTCTATCGTCAGGAGCGGATCGGCAAGGACGGCAAACCATTCCTTTTATTTAAATTCCGCAAGATGCCCAAGGACCTGCCGAAACAAGGTCCCATGTTGACCGGGCGTTTCGACCCTAGGCTGACCCATGTCGGCCGATTCCTGGAAAGAACCAAGCTGGACGAACTCCCCCAGCTCCTCAATATTCTTCGGGGCGACATGACTCTGGTCGGTCCACGACCCGAAGTGCGCAAGTTCATCCCCTATTATCCCGAAAAATGGAAGACTGTCCTGTCGGTCAAGCCCGGCATTGTGGGGCTGAACCAGGTGTATCATCGAAACGAATCCGAACTGTTTCCCACGGATTGCTCGGATATCGAGGAGTATTACATCCGCCATATCCTGCCCGACAAGCTGGATATCGACATCCGGTATGTCGAGCGTCGTGGATTCTGGTTCGACCTGTGGATTCTGCTGCGGGCGGCTTGGGTTACCGTCTTTGGAACAGTGACTTCGCGGTCCCTGGAATCCTACCGGATTTATTTTGCAATTCTCATTTTGGACACTTGTCTTGCGGTGGCCTCATACATCCTGGCGTACACCGTGCGTTTCAGCGCACAGATTCCTGTGCAGGATCGGGAGTTACTGTACCAGATGCTTGTTCCCGTGGCTTTGATTCGCGCGTTGGCTTTTGCGGTTTACGAGACACCTCGTCACGTTCCCGGATATTTCTCTGTGCATGAAGTCGGGGTTGTTCTGCGTTCCGTTGTGATTGGCTCCCTCGGTATCCTGGGCTATGCGTTTCTGGCGAACCTTCGCGCCCATTCTCGTGCAATTTTCTTCATCGATTCGGCATTCCTCGTGATCTTATTGCTGGGATATCGGTGGGGTTGGGCATGGTGGAAACACCGAAGCGGTAATTCGGTGGGGAGTCCCAGAGTCGTAATTGCCGGTGTGAATCACGAAACCGTCAGGATTATCGAGACGCTCCAGCGAACGAGGGAGAAACTGGTCGAAATAATCGGGGTTGTGGACACGGATGCAACTCGCCGTGGACACCATATCGCCGGGGTCGAGATCATCGGACTGGCCGGGGAAATGGACCTGCTGTTGGGAGTCCATCACGTTGATGCTGTCCTGATGGTTCGAAGTGCCTTGTCGGATAAAATCGCCGAGCGGATCGAGCAAATCTGCGGTGACCATAATGTGAAAGTGTCCATCGTTCCGGAATTAATCAAGACCATCGAGGCCATCGTCCCCAAACCCACGGCCCACCGGCAATAGACCTGTGACTCCCTATTGACCCTATCTGTCCCATTCGTATCATTCTCTTCTGACTGCTTTTGGGTACAACCTTCTCACTGTTCCCGGATCTCCCCTCCCAACACCGTCCCTTTTACGTATCACCGCATCGACACGTGACCGGCAAGAATAATTCCCTGTATTATACTATGTATATACAATAGACACAAAAATCTTTGACTGGAGGTTCGCAACCGTGGGAAATATCGAATTTTTCCAACAGGTTAATCAGAATTTCGACAGGGCGGCGAGGCATGTCAAGTATCCTGAAGGGCTTCTGAAACAGATCAAAGCCTGCAATGCGATCTACCGTATGGCGTTTCCGCTCAAACGCGACGATGGAAGCATTGAAGTGATTTTCGCATGGCGGGCCGAGCATAGCCAGCACAAACTCCCCACCAAGGGCGGTGTCCGATTTGCCGACAATGTCAACGAGGATGAGATAAAGGCCCTGGCCGCATTGATGACTTACAAATGTGCCGTGGTAAATGTCCCCTTCGGGGGCGCGAAAGGCGGCATTCAAATCGACAGGAACAAGTATTCCGAGAGTGAACTTGAACGAATTACGCGCCGGTACACCTATGAGCTGGACAAGAAAAATTTTCTGGGACCCGGCATAGATGTGCCCGCGCCGGACTATGGAACAAGCGCGCGCGAAATGGCCTGGATGGCGGATACTTATATCCAACTCCATCCCGGCCAATTGGATGCCCCGGCGTGTGTTACCGGCAAACCGATTTCTCTCGGCGGTGTGCGGGGACGGAAAGAGGCGACCGGACACGGCGTTTTCTTCGGCATCCGCGAGGCCTGTCGAATCGCCGAGGACCTGCGTCCTATGGGGCTGTCACCCGGATTGGAAGGGAAGCGTATCGTAATCCAGGGACTCGGAAATGTGGGCTATTATGCGGCCCGGTTCCTGGAGCAGGGCGGAGCGAAAATCATCGCCATTGCGGAACACGACGGCGCGATTGCCTGCGAGAAAGGATTCGATATCGAAAAGGTCAAGCAATATTTCCTCGACCACGGAACCGTTCTGAATTTTCCCGGTGCTGCGAATATCCCGGACACGGCGGACGCCCTGGAACTCGAATGCGATATCCTTGTTCCCGCCGCTCTGGAGAATCAGATCGCTCTGTTCAATGTGGACCGTATCCGGGCGAAGATCGTTGCCGAGGCCGCCAACGGGCCGACCACAGCCGATGCCGGCGAGGAACTCGAAAAGCGTGGCGTGCTGGTCATTCCGGACATTTACCTGAACGCGGGGGGTGTCACCGTCTCCTATTTCGAGTGGCTGAAAAATCTTTCGCATGTCCGGTTCGGTCGTCTCAGCAAGCGGTTCGAGGAGAACACAAATACAACCATCCTGCGGGAAGTGGAACGCATGACCGGCAAGCAAATCCCCGCAGAGACGCTGGTCCGACTGGTCCATGGCGCGGATGAGGAAGACCTGGTCAACTCCGGGCTCGAGGAAACCATGATCTCCTCGTACCACGAAATCCGCGAAATTAAGAAGAAACATGACGGTCGAATCGACTTGCGCACGGCGGCATTCATTGCGGCCATCGACAAAATCGCCCGCTGCTACCTGGACTTGGGTATTTTCCCTTGAAATTGGCATTGCGGATTTCCAATTGCGGATTGCGGATTGGGAAGAGATGCCCTCTCCCTCTGTCAGCGACGTGATTCCGACGTGGGGGTCGGTCTGTGATTCGCTCAGGACAAGATCGTTCTTTTCTCTCTCCCGCCGGGAGACGGTTGGGGTGAGGGTAATTCCGGGCTGACCAATTCCAAGTCGCACCAACTTCGGGTGGCATCAATCCCGTGTGGCACCGGCATCTTGTTTGAGGTTTTTCCGCGATGGTAATATGAAAAATCAATTCTGTTGCAGGACATCAGCGTGAAAGAATGCATTCATTGCCGGGGAATCATGCGCAGATCCACAACCCCTTTCTCCGTGGATCGCAAGGGATATCATCTCCATTGGGAAGCCGTTCCTGCATGGGTTTGCGAGCAATGCGGTGAATCGTGTTTTGAATCGCGGGAAGTGGATCTGATTCAACACGCGTTAATGGCTCTGGATCGCGAGAGCGATGCACTGTTGTCCGCGATTTGAGCGAAGATCCAAAGGACCATCCGACGCTCTCTTCTATCCCATCCCCCGGTTCGGTTGCGGGATGGGCGCAATTATGTGAAGATGAGCCATCCGATTCAACAGGTATCCCAAGGAGGAAATCCCCTATGAAACGATATACAACCATGGCAGTTGCGGCGATCTTCGTTTGCGTCGTTGTGGCTTCGGCCGTATTCGGAGATTCCGGCATTCAGGAGATCGTTATCAAGAACGGCAAGTTCAGCCAGGAATGGTGCCCGATCAATGTCCCGGTCGAAAAGGCCATCGCACCCGGCGATCTGCAATACCTGAAATGCCCGGATGGAACCTGCCTGTCTGTCCAGGTGCGCCCGGAAGAAACCGGCAGTGTGATTACATTCATCCTGCCGAAATTAGAAGCCGATCAGACCTTGCGCCTTGTTCCGACAAACACCTCAAAAGAGGAACAGCCAATGCAGGTTCAGAAAACGGCGGATTATCGGATCGACATCAAAGCGGGCGATACCCTTATCACTTCGTATTGCTTCCAGCCGGATTCGGAAAAACCTTACCTGTACCCGGTCATCGGCCCGAAAGGGACACATTTGACCCGGGGGTTTCCCATGGAAAATCTGGACTTTGAAAAGGAATTGAAGGCGCAGGATCATCCGCACCATCGCTCGTTCTGGGTAGCCTATGGCGATGTCAACGGCGGCGACTTCTGGATGATGGGGAAAGACCCGAACCACCGCGACACCCAGAAGACCGATGAGATTGCGGTCACACAGTCCGGGGCGG